>DASWTL010000315.1:0-9713 GCA_036402155.1 Sphingobacteriaceae bacterium
TTTAATGGCCAGACCAACACAACCGGAATATTTAATAACGTATCGGCTGGTGTTGGAAAGATGTACAATATTAATGACGCCAATAATTGCGGTCCAATAACTGGTACCATCGATGTAGCAGAACCAAGCGTTCTCTCCATAACCAGCGCTGACGTAACCAGTCCGATCTTGTGCTATGGTGGTACAGCAACGGTTACAATAATAGCCACAGGTGGAACTGCACCGTATAGATACACTCTGAACGGATCCACCAGTCTTACCGGAATATTTACCGGGCTAACCGCAGGAAATTACACTGTATTGGTAACTGATGCAAATGAATGTACTGATAATGAAAATATAGTAATTACGCAGCCATCACAATTAACTTCTTCCGTAACTGCTCAATCAAATGTTAGCTGTTTCGGCGAAGCTACCGGTTCTGTAACAGTAAGTGGCCAGGGTGGTACACCACAATACACGTACACGCTTAACGAGACAAGTAATACTACTGGTACTTTTACAGGTCTTGTCGAAGGAACTTATGCTGTTGTAGTATCTGATGCCAACGGATGCGCAGTCACTCAGGATATTATAATCACACAGCCAGCTTCAGCATTAACTGCTACCATAAGCAACCAGACTAATATTAGCTGTTTTGGTGAGACCAACGGATCTGTAATAGTAAATGCGCAGGGAGGGACACCCGGATATACGTATACTTTAAATGATGTAACAAATAATACGGGAAGTTTCACTGGTCTGCCGGCAGGTAATTATATAGTGGTTGTAACTGATAATCAGGGATGTACCTTTAACCAGAATGTGTCTGTTAGCCAGCCTGTTGAGGCTATCGCAATAGCTACAGTGATAACCAACGTTTCATGTGTAAACGGAAATAACGGAACAGTAAAACTGAATGTAACCGGCGGAACGGCGCCTTATAGGTATAAATGGTCTGGTGGACAAGAAACTAAGGATCTGGAAGGGCTAGTTGCTGGTTCATATACAGTTACAGTAACAGATTCGAAAGGATGCGTTCAATCGGCCACAGTAAATATTACAGCACCTGAGGCAATAACAATAAGTTATACTCAGAGCAATGTAAGCTGTTTTGGTGGAAACGATGGATCGATAACCCTTGAGGTAAATGGGGGAGTATCTCCATATACTTATAGCTGGTCAAATGGTCAGGAAACAAAGGATCTAAATAATCTTGCAGCGAATTCATGTACCGTAACAGTCACAGATGCTAATGGATGTTCAAAGAATGCCACAATTATTATAACGCAACCGGCATCAGCATTAACAGCAACATTAGTTGTTCGAAATACCGTTTGCCGGAATAGCAATGACGGAAGTATATCAGCTACAGTATCTGGTGGTACACAGCCATATACTTACTCATGGAGGAATACAACACTTACTTCAGTAAATATAAGCAACCTGACTCCGGGTAGCTATGAATTAACTGTTACTGATGCTAATGGATGTACATTTACTGTTTCTGGCGAAGTTTTAGCTACGGTGTGCCCTCCTGTTGCAATAGATGACCGGTATCGGATAGATCAGGAAACCGTGCTTAACGGCAATGTATCATTAAATGATTACGATGGACAGGGCGAAACATTAACCTTTACAATAAAAACGCCTGTTAAAAACGGTACTGTCGTGTTCAATGCAAATGGAACTTTTGTTTATACTCCAAATCCGGGATATTACGGTACAGAAACATTTACCTATGATGCCTGCAATGTTTCAGGCATGTGTACAACAGCAACTGTTCATATAGACGTTATACCATTCACAATCGTAAATCTTACACCGGCGATATCTAACGTTCGGGAAGGAAGAAAAGGTAGTGTTACTGCCACCTTGATAAGACCTTTTAAGGATGATGTTTATATTACCCTGGCATATTCAGGTAAAGCCACAAAAGAGAAAGATTATGTGTTATTAGATCAGTTCGTTAGGATAAAGATACCTAAAGGTAGCTTAACAACTACTGAAAAACTAACTGTTGCCGCTTTAACCGATGACCAGCAGGAAGGGGATGAGGACGTGATCATCCGAATTGTTTCGACCACAGATACACTTGTTAGAATTGGAACAGGAGCCGTTGTTATTATCAATGATATTTATCCGCCTGACAGATTGCCTGAAACACCTGTGAAGAACATTCCTGAGAATATAGATATTACACCTGATCCTTTAGTATCACCAAATGGAGACGGGCAGGGTAATGAGTTCTTCAGCATCCAAAATATCGTCTCCTTCCCGGATAATGAGGTTGTAATTTTTAATCGCTGGGGAAATGAAGTATTCCGTATAAAAGGCTATAATGAAAGTGATCGTGTTTTTAAAGGCTATGCAAATACCGGTATGTTAACTGATACCAGCAATCCATTGCCAGACGGAGTTTATTATTTCCTTATAACAACCAACCGAATTACAAATGGTCAGACTGTTATGAGATTAAATAAGGGATATCTCATTCTTAAACGATAAACACTCATAACTGGTAATTTTAAACTTTTTGAACCGTTTTGCGTTCTAGTTCTAAATAATTAAAAAGAAACAGTTTTATGAAAAGTACATTTAAGTTTATCGCTTCTGCAATAACCGTAGTAGCACTTCTTGCGTTGAATGTTAAGGCCCAGACAAATGAACCTGCAGGGGATTCCCATCTTTGGAGATTAGGCGTTGGCTTTAGTGCCGGAATTCCAACTAAAGATGTATACAAAGTGGCATTGGGTGGCGATTTGCGGTTGCAAAAGGATTTCTATTCCAATATCTCCGGAACTCTTTCAGCTGGATATACCAATTTTTCTGTAAAGGATGAGTTTGGGGGTGGTGATATCGGATATATCCCAGTTAAGGTTGGGATTAAAGTTTTTCCTATCGAACGGTTTTACATTTCAGGAGAAGTTGGACCTGCTTTCGGAACTGATAGTGGCCAGGGAACAGCATTAGTTTATGCCCCTGGAATAGGCTTAGGTTTTAATCACGGGATTGATTTAGGTCTCAGGTATGAGGGATTCGCCCAGAATGATACCAACATTGGGCAAGTAGCTTTACGTATTGCCTACGGATTTAAATTAGGAAGATAATTTTCTGATTATATCCAAAAAGGTGTTTCATAAAGAGACACCTTTTTCTTTTGAATTATTAATCTCTGGCTTCATCATTAAATAAGGTAACATATATTTAATTAAAATGCCGTCTTGATAAAAAAATCATAAAAAACTAGAATTAATACAGGTTTTAATTCCAAAAAAGGCAAAAATAATTAATTTTGTGGACAACCTTAATATATTATGTCAGAACCAGCATCCCTGAAGATAGGAGATAAGATTTACGAATTACCAGTAATTACCGGCACTGAGAATGAGAGTGCTGTTGATATTTCAAAACTAAGAGATTTAACAGGATATGTAACATTAGATTCTGGTTATAAAAATACCGGTGCCACAAAAAGTGCAATAACATTTCTGGATGGTGAAAAAGGTATTTTAAAATATCGCGGATATCCAATTGAACAACTTGCTGAAAAATCTTCATTTATCGAAGTTGCATATTTGTTGTTATATGGAAATTTACCAACAAAAACTGAACTTGATAACTTCCAATTCCAGATTAGCAGACATACCCTGGTTCATGAAGACATGAAGAAATTCTTTGACGGATTTCCTTCACAGTCACATCCAATGGGACAGTTGTGTTCGTTAATCGCTTCGTTTTCTGTGTTTTATCCGGAATCATTAGGCACACGTCAAACTCCTGAGGAGATAAATGTTACTATTTTAAAGTTGTTGGCCAAAATGCCGACCATAGTTTCCTGGATCTATAAAAAATCATTGGGGCATCCACTTATTTATCCGAAAAATAAATTTGATTATGTAACCAATTTCTTAAATATGACCTTTGGTCAGCGGACAGAAGAAGTAACTATTGATCCTGTTGTTGTAGATGCGATGAATAAATTGCTGATTCTTCATGCAGATCATGAGCAGAATTGTTCTGCTTCTACTGTACGTATGGTTGGGTCATCCGATTGCAACCTGTTCGCTTCAATTTCTGCAGGGATTTCTGCGTTATGGGGACCACTGCACGGAGGTGCAAATCAGGCCGTGATTGAAATGCTGGAACTCATTAAGAATGATGGCGGAGATACAGAAAAATGGGTTAATAAAGCTAAAGATAAAAACGATGGCTTCCGGTTAATGGGCTTCGGGCATCGGGTTTATAAGAATTTTGATCCCCGGGCTAAGATTATAAAGAAAGCCTGCGATGATATTCTGGATAAATTGGGAGTTGATGATCCTGTATTAGAAATTGCTAAGAAACTTGAAGAAACTGCCCTTAATGATCCATATTTTGTTGAAAGAAAATTATATCCGAATGTAGATTTCTACTCAGGTATTATATACCGTGCTCTTGGGTTCCCAACAGATATGTTTACGGTTCTGTTTGCTTTAGGCCGTTTGCCGGGATGGATTGCCCAATGGAAAGAAATGAAGGAAAATAAAGAACCAATCGGACGACCAAGACAGATATATGTAGGAGAGGTTAACCGCGATTACGTTGAAATAGATAAGCGATAATCTGAGTAAAAGACAACGATATCAACTTATAAAATAATCCTGGTTTACATTAAACCGGGATTTTTTATGATCTGATTTAAATTATCATTCCCACAATAGCACCTGTCAGGAGGCAGGCTAAAGTTCCTCCAAGTAGAGCTTTCATTCCCAATTGGGAAAGCGAAGTGCGCTGGTTAGGTGCCAGGGAGCCAATGCCGCCAATTTGAATTCCTATAGAAGCAAAATTGGAGAAGCCACATAATGCGTACGTGGTAATAATAATTGATCGCTCTGATAATAAGCCACTGTTTTTAAAATTGCCAAGGGTCCCGTAAGCAAAAAATTCATTCAGGATAGTCTTCTCGCCTAAAAGCTGACCTACCAAAAACATGTTTTTGGTATCAATACCAATAAGCCAGGCAATGGGCGAAAAAAGGTATCCCAAAATGTATTGAAGGGTTAATCCCTCGTACTGCCCGCCTGAACTGGATTTAATTGTCTCATTTAATCCTGTCCAGCTTCCTACTCCCTGAAAAAAAATATAATTCAGCATGGCCATCAAGGCAGTGAAAACCAGTAACATGGCCCCCACATTAACTGCCAGTTTTAAACCATCGGTTGTGCCTATGGAGATAGCCTCTAAAATATTTGACCCTGTTTTTTCTTTGGAAAGTTTTAAGCTTGGGTTAATTTTTTCAGGTTCCCGTTCAGGTAGCAGTATTTTTGAAATCAGAATTGCTGCCGGCGCCGACATAATAGATGCACAAAGCAGGTGTGTAGCAAAAACCTGCTGTCCTGCCGGTGAATCACCTCCCAAAAATCCAACATAAGCTGCCAGAACACCGCCTGCAATTGTTGCCATACCGCCAATCATCAGGCAGAGCAATTCAGACCTGGTCATTTTTGCTATGTAAGGTTTTACAAGTAGCGGAGCTTCAGTCTGACCAAGAAAGATATTGCCTGCGGCAGCCAGGCTTTCAGCGCCTGATAGCCGCATAAACTTTGAAACCACCCAGGCAAAAATGTAAACTACTTTTTGAAGTATGTTCAGGTAATAAAGTAAGGATGTTAGCGCAGAGAAAAAAATGATAGTCGGCAATACCTGGAAAGCGAAAATATACCCAAATGAATCTGTTTTTGTAATCAGATCGCCAAATAAAAATGATGCACCAGCTTTTGTAAAGGCCAAAATTCCTACAAATACACTTGATATGGAATTAAAAATAGTTTTTATAAAGGGTACTTTAAGAACCCCCAGAGCAAAAATCAACTGGATAACCAAGCCTGAAGCAACAATTCGCCAACTGATCGATTTCCTAAAAGAGCTGAAAATATAAGCTATGCCTATTATTGTAATTACACCAATTAGCCCGCGAAGAATGTGTATAAAGGTAGATGACATTACATGCAGGCTATTATTGTATTAATCCGGAAATGAAAATACAATTATTTTAATCGAACACGAAATTATCATGAAGATTTGCGACGGGCTATTTCATCCCTTATTTTGGCTGCCTTCTCATAAGCTTCTTCAGTTAGTGCTTCCTGAAGTTTTGATTTAAGCTCTTCGTCCGTTAACGCAGAAAAATTGTTGGGAGCTTGTGTATTGACCATTGTTTCTTCCGGCGGAGCATCCAGGTTATCAAGAAAAACAAAGTCGGTACCCTCAATGACTATTCCGGCTGTAGCCAGGATAAATTCATATGTAAAAATAGGACATTCAAACCGTACTGCCAGGGCAATAGCATCTGAAGTACGGGCGTCAATCTCCATGGTTTTTTTTCCATCTGAGCAAAGAAGTTTTGCGTAAAATATGCCGTCAACCAGATTGTAAATAATAACCTCCTGGATGCTTATGCCATATGATTCGGCAAAGGATTTAAAAAGATCATGTGTAAGAGGCCTGCTTGGTGTCATTTTCTCAATTTCAATAGCAATTGCCTGTGCTTCAAAACCACCGATTATTATCGGAAGGCGCCTTCTGCCATTAACCTCGCCTAATACCAGTGCATAAGCGCCTGATTGTGTTTGACTATATGATAACCCAACAATATCTAACTTAATTTTTTTCATGCAATACTTTTGGTAATGAGAACCACTTAAATTTTTATTTATGACTGACCTTTATACGCTTTTATTGCGTCAGTTAGTTTCGGTACAATTTCTAAAGCATCACCAACAATACCATAATCTGCTACCTTAAAGAACGGCGCTTCAGGATCTTTATTAATAACGACAATGGTTTTTGATGAACTTACGCCAGCTAAGTGCTGGATAGCCCCTGAAATACCAATAGCAATATATAAGTTTGGACTAATTGAAATACCGGTTTGGCCAACATGCTCTTCATGAGGTCTCCACCCTGCATCTGACACGGGCTTTGAACATGCGGTAGCAGCTCCTAATGCATCGGCAAGATCTTCAATGATCTTCCAGTTTTCCGGCCCTTTCATTCCCCGCCCGCCCGATACTACAAGTTCTGCATCAGGTAGAGCAACTTTATCCGTAGCCCTAACAATTTCTTTTATGATGGTTCTGAAATCTTTTTCATTGCCTTCAAATTTGAAATCTTCTATAATGGCTGTTTTATCGGCTTTATTTACCTGGTATGAATTAGGATTTAATGTGATGATCTTAAATTCAGAAGTTAATTCAACATAGGCAAATGCCTTTCCTGAGAAAGCTGTTTTCTTTACAGTAAGCTTGTCCCCTTCAATAACAGGCAGCTCCACGGCTCCGGTAGCCAATCCGGCTTGCAGTTTAACGCTAATTCGTGGTGCAAGCCCCTTGCCGCTAAAGGTGTTGGATAATATTATAATACTAGCTTTCTCCGCTTTAGCCGCCTGCTCAATAATTGAAGCATAGGCCTGGTTTATAAATGTTTTAACCTGTTCAGACGATACATTTAAAACTTTTGAAGCACCATAATTACCAAGCTCTGCCAGTGCTTCCTTACTTACTTCACCTATGGATATTGCAATAACATCAGAATTTAACTGATCCGCAACTGATTTTGCATACGAAACCACTTCAAAAACAGATTTTTTAAATTTGCCTTCTGTGTTTTCAACATATACTAAAACTGACATATCTTCTTTTCTAAACAATTACTTGATATCTATCGATTTGTTTCGTGTTAAATGACACGGGCTTCTGCATTTAACAGTGTAACCAGCTTTTCAGTTTCTTCTGCCGGTATCATTTTTACAGAGCCCCTCGGAGCCGGAGTCTCGTAACGTAAGGTAGTTAAAACCTGTTCTATAGCCTGCGGTTCTATAACATTTAATGGTTTTGTCCTGGCAGACATAATTCCCCTCATATTAGGGATTTTTGGCTCGGCAACACCTTCAGCACAGCTGGCTACAAAAGGTGCCGGTACTGTTAATACTTCTTTTCCACCTTCAATTTCACGACTCAGAGTACCCTCCTTGCCATCGAAATCAAGTTTTTTTACAATCGAAATGGATGGGATCTCTAAGAATTCACCAATCATCGCTGCCACCTGGGACCCATTGTAATCAATAGATTCCCTGCCGGTTAGTATGATATCATAATCTTTTCCTTTCGCATACTTTGAAATCTGGTATGCTACAAAATAAGCATCCCGGGGAGCAGCATGAACACGAACCGCATCATCACCACCCATAGCAAGGGCCTTCCTGATTGTTGGTTCTGTATTCGCTTCACCAATATTTATTACAGTTATCGTGCCTTTACCACCTTCGCAAAGCTCAATGGCACGTGCAAGAGCTATCTCATCATAAGGATTTAGAATGAATTGAACACCTGCTGTATTAAATTGGGTATTGTTATCAGTAAAAGTTATTTTTGACGTGGTATCAGGAACATTACTTATACAAACTAATATTTTCATAAACATTCAGGTTTTTGCAAATTTACTCAAAAAAGCCACCTTTTTAAAATGCAACATAGCCGTTTAGCCAAACTACATGAATTCCTTAACAATGAACCGGACGATCCGTTTCTAAAATATGCATTAGCTACCGAATATCTTAGTTTAAATGACACTGAAAAGGCATTAGGGTACTTTAAAGACCTGGTTGGTAATCATCCGTCGTATGTTGGTACTTATTATCACCTGGGTAGGCTTTACGAAATTCTGGGGCAAAAGGATAATGCGATAGAGACATATCAAAAAGGTATGAAAGTTGCCCGGGCTGCGGGTGATAATCATGCCTTTTCAGAATTACAGACCGTTTATAACGCAATTGTGGGTTTAGATTACGAAGACGATTAATATTTTGAGCAAGCGCAAACTTCTGTTTTTGTACGATGTTGCACTGCTAACATTTACCGCTTTTGGGGGGCCTCATGCTCATTTGGCCATGATGGTGAGGAATATGGTAAATAAAAGGCACTATATTTCTGAAACGGAGCTTCTGGAGTTAAGTGCCCTGACACAAGTTCTGCCCGGGCCATCATCCACTCAAACCCTGGTTGGTATCGCTTATAAAACAGGCGGATTACCTTTAAGCATTTTAACCTTTTTTATCTGGATAATTCCCTCAGCCGCATTAATGGCATTTGCAGCCGTTAGTTATTCACTTTTGGATGAGAAAGAAAAACTGGATAAGATACTTTTTTACATCCAGCCAATTGCTGTAGGAATTGTTGCTTATGCTACTTATGTGCTTGCTAAATCTATTTTAAAGCAAAAAACAGCTATCTGGTTATTCTGCGCTTCTATTTTTGCGACCCTTATTTTGCGCACCCCCTATGTTTTCCCATTACTTATTTTATTAGGTGGAATTGTTTCATCTGCCCTTGAATCGCCTATTGAAGAAAGTGAGCTTCGTTTTAAGCTATTCAAAAGTATCAATACAAGGAAAGTAATATACTTCCTCGGAATTTTATTCTTTTTTGCGTTACTGGGGGCAGTTATCAATAAAACATCACCCGTCAGTTTACCCATCAGGTTGTTTGAGAATTTTTACCGTAATGGTATTATAATCTTTGGCGGAGGGCAGGTACTTGTACCTTTAATGTTTACCGAGTTCGTAGAAATGAAGCAATATCTGACAGCTCCTGAATTTCTGGCCGGTTATGCATTACAACAAGCCATTCCGGGCCCAACATTCTCATTTACCTCATTTCTGGGTGGGATTACTCTGAAAAATGCGGGCTACGGTA
>DASWTL010000316.1:0-8902 GCA_036402155.1 Sphingobacteriaceae bacterium
CCATCGATATAATAGGGACTATGGGAATAGTTTTGGTTTGAAGTTGCTTTAAGTATTTTATTTAAGCGTTTTTTTTGGGCATGGTAATGTCGGCTCCATTTGATGGTGCCGACAGGTTATTCATGGTATCAGATAGTTGTACCTCCATCCATGGTAAACGATGAACCTGTTGAATAACTACCATCCGGTCCGGCCAGAAACCCTACGAGTGCGGCAATATGATACGGTTTGCCATAATGCGGGATAGCCATGAGGTTACGCTGAGCATCAGAATATTCACCATCCTCAGGATTCATGTCGGTATTTACTGGTCCGGGCTGGATCAGGTTAACAGTAATAGCTTTATGACCCAAATCCCGGGCAAGTCCTTTAGTTAACCCAATGAGCGCAGATTTACTCATAGAATATAAAGTGCCTTGAGGGAAGGGAACACGGTCGGCCATACAACTGCCAATCGTTATAATCCGGCCGGCAGATTCCATTTTACGGGAAGCTGTAAGGCATGCTTCAACAACCGCCCTGACATTTACATCCATAGTTTGTTGATAATCCTCAAGTGTATGCTCTTCAAAAGGTTTACCGATATAAATTCCTGCATTATTCACTAAAATATCAAGTTTACCATATAAGCTGATACATTGATCTATTGCTGAAGTAACATTTCCCTGAACCGAATTGTCAGCCTGAAAGGCAGTAACACTCAATCCTTCAGAAAGTAACTCTTTAACCAGATTGTCTGCTTTTTCTTTTCCATTGGAGTAGGTAAATGCAACTGATGCACCCTCACGGGCCAGACGAGTAACTATTGAAGCGCCAATACCACGGCTTCCTCCTGTTACCAGGGCAACTTTGTTTTCTAATTGTTTCATATTTAATTTATTTGAAGATCTTTAATGATCATTGGCAAAACTAAATCGAAACTGCTATATTTGGTTATACTGATAAAATTGTTATGTACTAACATAAATGTAAGTTATGCGAAAACAGGCTTCAACGAATCTTGAAAATGAAATTCAAATTAATGGCAGTTGCGGTATGGCATACACGCTCGATTTGATAGGAGGTCGGTGGAAGCCTTCTCTGCTCTGGCAGCTGCTTCGGGGTACAATGCGGTATAGTCAGTTAAAAAGAGCAATGCCAAATGTTTCTGAACGTATTCTGGTATTACAATTGAGGGAACTTGAACGGGATGGATTAATCTGCAGGGAAGTTTACCGGGAAGTTCCACCCAGGGTGGAATATAGCTTGACTTCTCTGGGAAAAAGCCTGGAGCCATTGTTGCTTTTATTATCAGAATGGGGCGATACGAACCGCCCGGCGGATTATAGAGCCGCAATTCCACAAAAGAATCTTTCTCAGTAATTGACTTTACCCTGGTGGGGCACTAAATAAAAGTTACACCAGTCCGTCGGCAGTACCAAAGTGTTCAATTATTATTTCATCCATAGCTTTCAAACATTTCAAACCAATCAATGTAAATCTATAGGGTCTGAAGGCATTTCAGGCTGCACCAAACATTAGTTAACTATTGATTGCAATGCTTGATCCATAACACACAGCATTCTTACGTGACGAATTATTTTATAAGTATTTAATAGATAGTGTAGAAGATTATGCGATATTTTCTACAGATCTGCAAGGCAGTATCAGCACATGGAATCGTGGCGCTGAAGTGATTATGGGCTATTCGCCAGCAGAGATAGTTGGAAAGAATGCTCGTATTCTTTTTACTGAAGAAGATATTGAAAGAAAGCAACCGGAAATGGAACTTCGGCACGCTCTGGAAAGAGGCAGGGCTATTAATGAACGGAATCACGTACGAAAAGATGGATCACAGTTTTGGGGCAGCGGCCTGGTGTTTCCTTTAAAAGATAAAAATGGAAACCATCAGGGATATATTAAAATCATGCGCAACCTTACCGAAACCAGGTTAGCAGAGATGCGGTTATTTGAAACAAAAGTATATGCAGAAAGCATTGTAGAAACTGCAAGTGAACCTCTTTTGATTCTAACCCGTGATCTTACGGTGAAAGCAGCAAGTCCACCTTTTTGTGAATTATTCAGATTAAGGCCCGAAGAATTGTCGGGAGCTTATATCTATCATTTTGATTGGAATTTTCCGGGGCTGAAGGAGCGCCTGGAAACTATGGCAAATAATCTGGAATCTTTTAGCAATTATGAGTTCAATCACACATTTCCGGTAATAGGCAACAAAATTTTAATGGTTAGCGGACGTAAACTATACCAGAAAGGTGAAGAGTTAATGTTGCTTATGTTTGAAGATGTTACCGAAAAAAGACAGAATGATCGTCAGAAGGAAGATTTTATAAGTGTGGCAAGCCATGAATTAAGAACCCCTATAACCAGTATAAAGGCGTTGGCTCAGCTGCTGGATCGTAAAAGCGCCAAACTTGATAATGCCGATGTGATAAACGATATTAAAAGAATTAATCAGCATGTTCAGAAATTGACCCAATTGCTAAATAGCCTGCTGGATGTGTCGCAGTTAGGCGGCCACAAGTATCTGAATGAGCAATTTGATTTGAATGAACTGGTTAATGAGATCATGGAGCAGGTTGCGCTTATCTATCCCGATGTTCAGATCACCCGGCAGGGTAGTATCAGTATTTCTGTTGTTGGTGATCGGCAACGGCTTGGACAGGTTGTGACCAATTTTCTGACTAATGCATGCAAATATTCCTCTGGCAGGGGGCAGGTGCTATTGACCCTGAAAGAAGAGAATGATCATAAAGAGGCTTTAATAAGCGTAAGTGACAATGGGATGGGAATTCCGAAAGCTGAACAAAATAAGCTGTTTAAGCGATTTTCCCGTACCTCAAACGTTGCCAACAGCCACATTCCCGGGCTAGGTTTAGGACTCCATATTTCTTCGGAAATTGTTTCTAAACACGGGGGCAAGATCTGGTTTGAAAGTGAAGAAGGAAAAGGTTCCGTTTTTTACTTCACTTTGCCTTTACGAACAGGAATGCAGCGTCCCGATTTTGAAAAAAGATAACTTCAGTATCTTTTCTTATTTGCCCAGCGTGACATTGTACTCTGTACTCTTTGAAATAGCTTCATAAATGGCATCCTGAACACGCGGACGAATACGCAAACTGTTTAATTTATTAGATACTGAAGGGTAAACGCGGTTAGATAGAAAGATATAAACAAGATTATACTTCGGATCCACCCAAACACAAGTACCTGTATATCCCGTATGACCAAAAGTACCCTCCGATGCCAGTGATGAAGGATAACTTCTTCCTTCACCGCGATCAAACCCAAGTCCCCGACGGCTTACATTGGATTGCTGAGAAGTAAAGAGACTAATGGTTTCAGGTTTAAAGTATTGAACTCCTCCATAGGTACCGCGGTTAAGCAGCATCTGGTTTAATATAGCCAGGTCATTAGCGCTGGCGAATAAACCGGCATGTCCGGAAACTCCATCCACAAGAGCTGCTCCCTGATCATGTACATAACCCTGTAAAAGAGTTTTCCGAAAATAGGTATCATATTCTGTTGGTACAATCCGATCCTTTTCAAAACGGCGCCTTGGATTAAATCCGGCTGTACGCATTCCAAGCGGCTTGTAAAAGTTATTGAGAACAAACTGATCAAGAGGCGTATGAGATTGATTTTCAACAACTTCCTTCATCACGTACATGCTGATGTCACTGTAATAATACTGCCCGCGTGACCTGATGGGAGACCTTAGCATTTTTGGCCACATCTCATCTTCATAATAGTTTCTTCGTACATAATAGTTATCAGCAGCCTTTACAGGATAGAAGAATGAAGAGTCACTGCTGTGATCGCGGGAACCAATTCTGCTGAAAAAGTCAAGGTTTACAAATCCTGCCTCGTGAAGCATTACTTCACGAATTGCAATATGATCTTTGTTAGTTTCCCTCACATCAGGCAGATAAGTTCCCAGGTTCGCATTAAGTGAAAGTTTTTGATCCTCATACAGTTTCATCACTGCCATTGTAGTTGCAGCAGTTTTTGTTACAGAAGCCAGATCATAAATATCATCAGTTTGTGTAGGTTCCCGTTGCTCGTAGGTATGGCTTCCGTATGCCCTGTTGAAAATAACATTGCCATCTTTTACTACCATTACAACCGCACTTGGTGTGGCACGTTCCCGGATGGCTTCATCCACTATCTTGTCGATTTTATTTAAATAGGCGGATTTGATGCCAACATCTTCCGGCGTTGCATATCTAAGACGTATTTTTTCTGTTGTAAAACCGGCACCAGCCTGAAATTTAGGGCTGATTGTATTACTTAATCGTGCAGTGGCAGCAATACCTCCAAAAATAATCTGCGCCGACTGATCGACAGCTGTCGCTGTATTATCGGGGCTCCAGATAATTGGGGCCGTTACAGTATTTAACATTTGAAGGGATGCAGTATTACCAAAACCTGCAAGGATAATCTCCTTTTGATTCTGCATTTGCAGAATAAAACGGATGGTTTCGGGGTTTGATAATGATTGTGGTGTAACTTGTATAATGAGTGTGGAGTAATATTGAAGATCATTAATATTTAAGGCTCCAAATGTAAATTCTTTAACAGGAGCATAATTTCGCAGCATAGTATTAAATATATAAGGGTATGGAGCCCCAATATTTATACTGGCGATATGACGTGATTCTAAATTTTTTAAAGGAATGGTATTAAGTTCATTGTTTAACAGAACTGTTGACAATTGCGATTCTTTATTCGCAGCCACATCGTTTAGGATTTCCTGTGGACTAATTCGTTGGTCGAAACCACCGAACAGTACTATCGAAAAAACCATAGCAATGATGGTCGGGTAAGTAAATACTAACCTTTTTTTCTCAAAATTTTTCTTCACAATAGGTATTTAAATCGTTCACACTCTACATTATTCTTTTGCGGAACAATGTATTTTTTTCATCCTCTAAGATTCCCTTTTCTCTTAGATCTAATGACTTAAAACTCCTTTTAAGGCAATATACATTAATTAACGGAGTAATTGAAGGATTATTCTGGAATGGAGCAATTTTTTAAAGTTGAACTGATCAAATATGTTCTTCATCTGTATGCTGATCCGGCTCCATCTCCGACCTGTTTAAATCCCTTTCAAATGATTTCCGGTCTTTATTATTTCGTCTGATAATAAAAATCAGGAACAGGATGATCGGTATTAAAAATATTCCCAGGATGGTATAATTTATAGTTGAAAGCATGATACAATTACGTATTTTATTATTACGTAAATGTTAAATTTAAATTAAAAAAGAGGCTCAAATATGAGGTTGAATTCCACAGACAATATTCTTTCTCCACTCCCTTAAATGCCTCTGGAAAGCTCTGGTTTTAATGGATTTTGTTCAGAATAATGGTTAAGTCATTACCGACCCTGGAGAGGGTCAGAAGACAGAACTGAACATCAATCATATTGGTCCCTACTGGAAATAGTCAACAGACCTTCTTCGCCGCTACTTTATTACCAGACTTTGTTTATTGGAAGTATACGCATTAAAAATTCCCAATGCACCATTACTAAAATTAGATACGGGATTGGCCGGTGCTACAGGAGGGCCGCCATTTCCGTCGATCTGACTAAGGGCAAAAAAGTATTTAAAAACGGCCCGGTCAATACATTGCATCTCTACATCAATCCGATCACCTTTTTTAAGGTCATCAAGTTCATAAAATATAACTTCCGAAACAGTATTTCCATCATTAAATCGATCTTCAGTCACTGACTCTTCCTCAATCTTATCTTTTACTTTCAATATAAACCGGTATTGGTTTTGAACAGAGACCGGATCAATGTAATTTGCTGCAGCGTATGTGTTTGTGTCGCCAAAGAATGAAAATTTCTTTAAGTTAATAGAATCTAGTTTTACAGGTTGCGGCATCTCTGAAGTTGCAGTGTATTGTTTGCCTTCTGCGAGTACATCTAACGTATACTTAACTCCAGGAACACCCCTAAAAACTTCAGTTTGATAAATGCCAGGCGAGACTTCTGAATAGGTAAAGTTTTTACCATCCGATGAGCTAAGTGTAACCACGGCGCCAGAAAAAGGGTTGAAGCGGGTTTTTTCATCAAAGGGAATTGTTTTAGATATCCTGACCAGTTGATATTCCAGACGATTGCTTACTCCGCCTTCAATAACCAGTACAGGGTCTGAATTATCCAACTCCAGATCAATTACTTTTTCACACCCAGTAAATATAATTCCGGCAAGGAGCAGGATTATTGCTAAGTTCTTATTTAAGTATCGCTTCATTATTTTAAAACTTAAAATTCCATGTAACTGACGGAATGATGCCGAATAGAGTTGTTCTAACTGCCTGGGTTCTGGTATCGTCATCCGGATCAGTTCTGAAATCAATTGAATAGGCATTTTGCCGGTTGTAAAGATTATACACACCGAATGACCAGCTAGACTGCAATTTCTTCCCTGGTTTCCCCTCCAGTGTTGCAGAAAGATCAAGGCGGTGATAATCCGGTGTACGATGTGCATTACGCTCAGAGTAATAGAACAGCGTTCTGCCATTCACTTCATATTTACCTGTTGGAAAAGTTACAGCACTACCGGTATTGTAGACGAATGTTGATGCAAAGGTCCACCGGCCACCTCCTTTGTAAATCGTTACTAAAGAAAGATCATGTGTGCGGTCTTGCTTAGACATGAACCATTTACCGTTGTTAATATCATCAAACTGGCGTTCAGTACGCGATAAGGTATACCCGATCCAGCCATTAAATCTGCCAAATCTTTTTTTCAGAAAAAGCTCCACGCCATATGCTCTCCCATCTCCAAATAATAGATCTGCTTCTACATTTCTATTCCCTCGAAGATCCGTACCGCTACGGTATTCAATTTGGTTTTGCATCCATTTATAATAAATCTCAGCCGAGAATTCATATTTATCTTCATTAAAGTTCCTGAAATAACCCAATGCAATCTGATCGGCCAATTCGGGTTTAACATTCTGGCTGTTCATAATGTACAGGTCGGTAGGAGATGTTGCGGTTGAATTCGACATCAGATGCAGGTTCTGCGTATTCCGGGTATATGATGATTTCACTGAACTTGTACTATTTAGGGTATAGCTCATAGATAACCGCGGTTCGAAATTTAAATAACTCTTAACTACGTCTCCGGATTTGTATGAAGTGGTGTTGGTAATATTGCCCTCACGATCATACGTACTAAAATTTCCAGGTCCCAGCAGCGAGAACATATTTGCACGAAGTCCGTAAGTAATATTCAGATTATCGTTTGCTTTCCATTCATCAGAGATATACAGGGCAAGTTCTATACCCTTTCGCCTCTCGATGTTACTTTCGTTTACACTGGATGATTCACTGGCGGTAATTTTTCCCGGAGCTATAGTATGATGAATCGCATTTATCCCAAACCTGATATTATGATGGTTTTGCAAGGAAAGTTGAAAGTCTTGTTTAAGATTCAAATCACGGATAGCTGATGTTACTTTAAAATCATTGCCTTCCAGGAAATTCTGGATCACATAATTGTAGTTACTGTAAATAAGTGAAGTGTTTGAAAATAAGCGGTTGCTAAACAAATGGTTCCATCTTAACGTGGCGGTTGAGTTTCCCCAATCAAACCCGAATGTTTCGTTTAATCCAAGCTTGTCCCTGCCGAAATATCCGGAGAGATAAATTGTATTCTTTTCATTAAACTGGTAATTGGCTTTTGCATTCAGATCATAGAAGTACAGGGTATTGTTCCTGATTGAACTATCCGGAGAAAGGGCCAGAAATGCATCTGCATAAGTTCTTCTTCCGCTGATCATAAATGAACTTTTGTCTTTAACCAAAGGGGCCTCCAGTTTCAGCCGTGATGATATTAAGCCAATTCCTCCTTCGGCAGTAAACTCTTTTTTATTCCCGTCATTCATTCTGATATCCAAAACCGAGGCCAGCCTGCCACCGTATTGCGCGGGCATTCCCCCTTTATAAACGGTTACATCTTTAATGGCATCCGAATTAAAAGTTGAAAAGAATCCCAATAAGTGTGATGCATTATACACCGGAGCTTCATCCAAAAGAATCAGGTTCTGATCTGTAGATCCTCCGCGAACATAAAACCCGCTATTACCTTCTCCCGCAGATTTTATGCCCGGAAGTAATTGGAGCGTTTTTAAAATATCACGTTCGCCAAATAATACAGGTACATTTTTTATTTCAGCTAAATTTACTTTAGCCACACCCATTTGAGCATTAACTACATTGTCATTCCGTTTTTCGGCTGTGATCACAACCTCTTCGAGCGTATTATCAGCGGTTAATAGCAGATCCAGCCGGGTGTCTGAAGCGATATTTATGTTTTGGGTAAGACTTTTATATCCTACATAGGTTACCGTAAGCTGGTATTCACCTGCAGCAAGGTTTTGTGAATAAAAGCCATATGCATTGGAGCTGGTACCGCTTTGAGTAGTTCCCCTGAATTTCAAGGTAACTCCAATTAGGGTTTCCCCGGTTTGTTCATCCTTAACCACACCATTGATTGTATACCTGTTTTGTGCAGAAAGGTATTGGGTGTGGAACAAGACAATTATGGTAAATAAAACAGATTTTTTTAAAAAGCGACTCATACTTCGAATTAACAATAGTAAAACAGATGTAGCAGTACGCATCTGAATGTTTACCTGTACAAATTTAGATTACTTATATCTACTTATAATATTTTTGTATGGTTTGATGTTTTTACTTTCTGAAAGTTACTACTGAAATTAAATATTCAGGCTTTTTAGTATCTGCACGCTCACCTCCTTTTTCGTTTTATGGTTTAGGATATCCCCTGGCCACTGATATATTTTCTTAACTCTCATTCACAAAAATAACCCTCAAAACATTGGTTGAGCAGCTTTTTGAATGAAAAAATGCCCGCTT
>DASWTL010000317.1:0-3782 GCA_036402155.1 Sphingobacteriaceae bacterium
ACGCAGGTTTTGCCCTGATGCTTTTTCAAGAATAAGTCGAAGCAGCCCGAAATCTGAATTTGAGTACATGTAGCCTTTCCCCGGTTCAACTTCTGGCTTTGGTTGTTTATACAGTAACTCGAGAAATTGATTCTTGTCTAACCTGTTCTGCATGCTTGCCTGCGTCAGCAGGAGCGTTGCCCATTCATCTACGAATCCGCTGCGGTGATTGAGAAGATCATGAATGGTCACCTGCTCGCTCCAGGCCGGAAGTTTTGGAAAATACTTGCGAACCCTATCATCCAGCTTAAACAGTCCTTGTTGTTCCATGAGAACGGTTGCAATGGAAATAAATTCCCGCCCTTCTGAATAAGGCATTCTTACAACAGTATTGTGGGTGAAAGGCGACCGGTGTTCGAGGCTGGCGAGTCCGTAGGCTTTTTTTGTGATCACTTTTCCATTTTCCAGAATGGTCACTGCCATACCAGGTGATGTTTTGCTGAATCGCGAAAAGATGCTGTCGATTTTTGATTCTAATAGTTTATGTTCAGAACGTTTTGGAGGTAACGGGATCTTTTTTGGCGTCCCGGAATTCTGACTGAAACTTTGGTCTTGAATGGCCAGCAGGAATATTGAAAGGAGTAATAATGTCCTGACGTGTGAAATTCTCATGTTAGATTATTTGAGGAAATTCATGATTGCATCTCTCTCAAAATACCTAATTTCTGAGAAAAAGGCGTATCCCCATTTCGGGGATACGTTTTTTTCATAACTATTATTGCACCTTACCTGTGTTTATCAAAGGCAATAATCTGTTGCGCAGGTATTGGGTCCAGGCCGGAGCACAAGACTCATAACATTCGAATTCCGGATTCAACCCTTCGTGCGTAAATACAAGTTCGGTTTTTCCACCTTTCTCTGAAATGTCGAAGATCACCTTAGTACCTGTCCACTCGTGCTTTTTGTCAACAAAACTGAGTTCGCTTTCAGTTATCAGCCATACCACTTTTTTATTGGGTATTACTTCCACCAGTTTTTGTTTGGTATAATGAGCGCCGTTTCCCGCATGAAAGCTAAACTCGTCACCAAGTTTTTCTGTATTACCTTCAAATTCTTCTGAATAGTATCCTGACCACCAGCCACGAACATTGGTAATGGCTTTAAAAACCTCCTGTGGAGTACGCTCGGTCGTCAGCTTAATCATAAAATCAGTTGTTGTCATATTCTTGTTGTTTGCGTATACTAGTTTTGTTCAGGTCTCCATTTTTTAGTGTTGATGTTTATATGGGGATTGACTTTCCGCAACAGGTAAACACCATTCTTTATTGATTTCACAGAGGCGTGCAAGCAGCTCTTTATATTCTTTCCTTACGGCTTCTGATTCGGTTTGTCCCAGAAATTGAATACTGTATCCATGTGGCCCGTGAAGTATTACAAATGGATACTTTGCCCCAGGTTCAGGTTTCATGCCGCCCACATCGTCGTTGGTAACATTTGGCGCGTAATACATCACATGCGGAACACTTGCGGTAATTACATGATCATTTTCGTCAGGGTTCGTATACGTCCTGAGTATTGGTGACAACATATATGATATTCCGGCTCGTTCAGGCGCTTTATAATATTTCTTTTTAAAACGATCCTGGATGATCTTTTTCAGTTCAACAGGAGAAGTCCCTTGTGCCTGCATCTTTGCGATGTCAAAAAAAACGGGCATTATCGATCGGGCGCCTGCTTCATCAAAAGAAATCGGGTAAAGAATATCATTCCTGTATTCTTTCAGCGGCCATGAACCTCTCATTGCATCATCACCATTCCGGGAAACAAAGCTGTGAAATCCATTGCTTCCTTTGCGCGCAATTTCAAAGCCTTTGTCAGGATTTAAAACGTACACGGTTGCGTTTGCCCTGAGATGGGGTGGAAGGGAACTGAGAGCCAATTGCGTTTCTAAATCCTTCGGCAGAGGCTCAATTTTATTTATCGCAACAGACTGGTGTTTGTTTTGAGCATTCACCGTAAAGAAGAATAAAAGACTTGCGAAAAATACAGTTAACTGAGTTTTTTTGTTTCGTTTCATAACTATTCGAATTTTAATTTGGCTAATCCCGGCGATCACAATCTTTATGTGTGCGGGACAACAAAACTAGAGTTCAAAATCACAGCGGAAGGGGTGTAAAATGGTCTTTATGGTGGGTTAATTTGGACACAGAGATTAATTGGATGCAGTCGCGGGCACTCAGTCTCGTATGAAAATTTGCCATTTAAAAGAAAAATATTTGTGTAGTTAAATAACTACGCTTATATTTGTAGTCAAATGACTACATAATGAATCTTAGACGTGATGTTTTCCAGGCTATTGCTGACCCAACAAGAAGGGCAATTCTTGTTTTGGTTGCCACGCAATCCATGACAGCAGGATCAATTGCGTCCAATTTTGATACAGCAAGGCCAACCGTGTCAAAGCATTTGCAGATATTGACTGAATGCGAGTTGTTGAAACCAGAACAAAACGGAAGAGAGATATACTACCACTTGAATCCAAAAAAAATGAAAGAGATAGCTGATTTTATTGAGCCCTTCCGCAAGATGTGGGACGAGCGATTCAACAAGTTGGAATCTGTAATGAAAAAATATAAAAACAAATAAAATGGAACGTAAAACAACGATAGAAGCCGTGGACGGCAAGCAGGAACTTTTTATCACCAGGGAATTTGATTTGCCTTTGGAACTCCTATTCAAAGCCCATGAAGATCCCGAAATAGTAGAACAATGGATGGGAACTAAAGTGCTGAAATTAGAGAACAGAAAACACGGAAGCTGGCAGTTTGAGACTTCTTACAATGGAAAAGTTGTGTTCAGTGCCAATGGGACCATTCTGGAATTTGTTCCAAATGAAAAGATCACAAGGACATTTCAAATGGAGAATAGTCCTTTTCCTGTTCAACTTGAATTCTTTGAATTTCAAAAACTGAATGATGAAACAAGCAAATTAACGATGCATATTATTTTCAAGTCTGTTGCGTACCGCGACCAACTGCTTCAAATGCCTTTTTCTTCAGGAATTAATATGGCGCATAACCGGTTGCAGGAAATCGCATTTAAACTAAAGCCAGTTTCCTACGAACAAGCTAAATAGAATCATTTTCGTGGTCATTCAAACCCGATAGCAAAAATTAGTTCATGTGACATAAAACTTATAGACAATGAATCGCAAAGTTGACCATTTTTTAGAAAAGGCTACGAAGTGGAAAGAAGAAATGACCTTATTGAGGGAGATCATTCTTGGCATCAAAGAACTAAACGAGGACTTTAAGTGGATGCACCCATGTTATACGTTCGAAGGCAAAAATGTAGTGCTGATTCACGGATTTAAAGAATACTGTGCCCTGCTGTTTCATAAAGGTGCTTTACTTAAAGATCCGGAAGGCATTTTAATTCAGCAAACTGAAAATGTTCAGTCGGCCCGTCAAATCAGGTTTACAAATATCACCCAGATAAAAAAGCAGAAGCCTGTTATTAAAAACTATATCAAAAAAGCCATTGAAGTTGAGCGGTCGGGCAGGAAAGTGAATTTAAAAAAAACAGCAGACTTTCCTGTGCCCGAGGAATTTCGAAACAGACTAAACAAAAACCGCGATCTCAAAAATTCATTTGATGCGTTAACGCCGGGGAGACAGCGAGCTTATTTATTCTATTTCTCGCAAGCCAAACAATCCCGGACCCGTGAATCCAGGATTGAAAAATACATTCCGAAAATTCTTGATGGTAAGGGAATTGATGATTGAGCTCTTTCAACGCTGGGT
>DASWTL010000318.1:0-9459 GCA_036402155.1 Sphingobacteriaceae bacterium
GCGCGTTTATCTTTTGATGAAGCCGCAGAACTTGCTTATTTCGGAGCAAAAATCCTTCATCCACAAAGTGTTTTCCCGGCACAGAAGTATAAAATCCCCGTAAGGTTGCTTAACACCATGGAGCCATCTGCTCCTGGTACATTGATCTCCAGCGAAAGCGAAAAAGGTAAGATAAAGTCGATAGCTGCTAAGGATGGTATAACTGCCATTAAAATTCAGTCGAGCAGGATGCTGCTTGCTTATGGCTTTTTACGGAGGGTGTTTGAGGTATTTGAGCGTTATAAAACGCCAATTGATATGATCACAACCTCAGAGGTAGCTGTTTCATTAACTATAGATGATACCACAAACCTGCAGGATATATTAAAGGAACTTAACACATTTGGTAAAGTAGAAGTAGACACTGATCAGGCAATTATCTGTATCGTGGGCGACTTTGGCGCCGAGCGGCATGGTTATGCCTCACGTGTTCTGGAATCTTTAAAGCATATCCCGTTAAGAATGATCTCGTACGGAGGAAGTAATTACAATATTTCATTATTACTAAAATCTGCTGATAAAGTTGAAGCTTTACGTTCATTGCATAACCGTTTATTTGATTAATTATACAAGCCGCTAAGCGGATACTCACTATGTTTTCAACAGAGTTAATAAAATCTTTTAATGAGCGTGAAACTCCGTTCTATTACTATGATCTGAATTTGCTGCAGAGATCACTTGATACCTGTACCAAAGCTGCAAACCGCTATGGATTTCATGTCCATTATGCCATGAAAGCCAATTTCAATGAGCGGGTTCTGGCTGCTATCAGAAATTCCGCTATTGGTGCAGATTGTGTAAGCGGAAACGAAGTAAAGAAAGCAGTTGAGTTGGGATTTGCACCCGGGAAAATAGTTTTTGCCGGTGTCGGGAAATCGGATAAAGAAATAAACGACGCTCTTGATCTGGATATTTTTTCATTCAATGTGGAATCTATTCAGGAACTTCAGGTGATCAGTGAATTAGCCGGAAAGAAAGGTAAGGTGGCGAAAATAGCCCTACGGATCAATCCAAATGTTGATGCCCAAACACATCACAATATTACTACAGGTTTAGATGAGAATAAATTTGGTATAAACCAATGGGAATTACCTCATTGTATTGAAGTACTTAAACAACTGGATAATATAGAGTTTATTGGTATCCATTTTCATATCGGTTCTCAGATAACCGATTTGAATGTGTTTAAGAGCCTGTGCGTTAAAGTTAATGAGCTCCATCAATGGTTCGAAGAGCGCGGCCTCATTATAAAAGTATTAAATGTTGGTGGAGGCTTGGGTGTAGACTATCATCATCCTGATGAGAAAGCAATTGCTGATTTTGATGGGTACTTCGCTGTGTTCGATCAATTTCTTACCAGGAGAACAGGGCAGGAGGTTCATTTTGAATTGGGACGTGCATTAGTTGCACAATCCGGCTCATTGATCTCAAGGGTATTGTATGTTAAAAATGGGCTAAAGAAAAATTTCCTGATCCTTGATGCGGGTATGACCGAATTAATGAGGCCTATGCTTTACCAGGCGTACCATAAAATAGAGAATATTTCGCTACCCAATGAACCTGAAATTATCAAATATGATGTTGTAGGCCCAATTTGTGAGTCGACAGATTGCTTTGGTAAAGAAGTAGAACTGCCTGTTTCTCACCGGGGTAACCTGATAGCTATCCGTACAGCCGGCGCTTATGGTGAAGTAATGGCGTCCGGTTACAATTTACGCGAACCTGTGCAATATGCTTATTCTGAAAAGAAATAATTATATCGGCTATTTGAACGATATTTATGATTATCGGCAAATTAGCCGATATTATTATATATCTGCTATTTTGCCGATATTTTGCTAAATCGGTTTAAAAACCGATATTAGTATTATGGTAAGCATACTCACAGGAGATATTATTAATTCAAGACAGACAGCAACTGCAATTTGGCTTGACATCCTTAAGGATGCGCTGCAACATTCAGCCCCAAAAAAGTCGGAAATTTTCCGGGGAGACAGCTTTCAACTCCAGGTAAAGCCTGAAGAATCTTTTCTGACCGCTGTTTATATCAAATCGTGTATAAAAACTGTGAAGGATCTTGATGTACGTATCGCCATCGGGATTGGAAAAAGGGGGCAGGCATCAGAAAGAATCACAGAGGCTAATGGCGAAGCCTTCATCTTCTCAGGTGAAAAACTGGAGACATTAAAGCATGAACGGGTAAGTCTGGCAGTTAAAACTGCATATCCCGATTTTGATACGGAAATTAATCTGGCCATTCGTCTCGCGTTGGTAGCTATGGATAGCTGGACTCCTGTATCAGCATCACTTATAAAATTATCTCTTGAACATCACAATCCATCGCAGAAAGAACTGGCTTCATTAGCAGGTAAAGGACAGTCATCTGTAAGTGAGGCGTTAAAGCGGGGCCAGTTTCATCTGATTATGGAACTTGATCAGGAATATCGGAGGAAATTAAATTCTTTAATCAAGGATAATGGAAATACTGCTCATTAAACTTTTTTTAGGGCATGTGATCGGCGATTTTATATTGCAGCCTGACAAGTGGATAAAAGACAAGGAGAAAAATAAGCTTTTATCTCCATATTTTTATTTACATGTGTTAATACATGGCGTATTATTACTCCTGTTATTATCCATATGGGATTACCGGTGGGTAATAATCACCATAACATTGATACATGGAGTTATTGATGCATTAAAACTTATTTTTCAATCAGACTCCAACCGGAGAGGATGGTTTTTTGCAGATCAGGCGCTGCACATTATCAGTATTGTGGTTGTGTGGTACGTGATTGCACAGCCTGATATCGACCTTACATATATTAACAGTGCGGGTTTCCTTTTAAAAACCCTGGCTGTTCTTTTTATAACGTTCCCGTCTGCAGTGATCATCCGGATCATAATAAATAAATGGAATCCGGAAATTAGCGGATCAAGTACTCTGCCAATATCACAAACTGGAAATTCGTTGCAAAGTGCCGGTAAATATATTGGGATTATTGAACGTCTTCTGGTATTTACATTTACAATAGTTGGTCATTGGGAAGCTATTGGATTTTTAATTGCCGCTAAATCAGTTTTTCGATTCGGCGACCTTAAAGATGCTAAAGACTTAAAGCTAACAGAATATGTGCTTATTGGCACACTTTTAAGTTTTGGAATAGCTATAGCTGCAGCATTGCTTGTTATTCAAATAACTTAAGATTATCGTGTCCAAATCCAATATCACAACTCATACCGGTTAATTTTGGTTGAAAATAAAAAGGTGTAACGGCCAGAAACCATTACACCCGGTATGCTGATCAGAAACCTATTACTTGTTTATATCTTTTAAGTAATTAGGATAATCGGTTATAATTCCATCAACGCCCAGATTTACAAGCTCTTTAACTTTTTCTTCAGTGTTTACTGTCCATGGCACAACTTTAATGTTTTTATCATGAGCCTTTTTAATCAGGTCTGAAGTAATGAGTGAATAATGGGGACTATAAATATGAGGAGAGAATCCAAGTTCCTTAATGTTTTGTTCAAACGTACTTTTTTTATTGTCTGTAAGGAACCCGATAACTATTTTCGGGTATTTGTTTTTGATATACTGAAGCGGTCTCATATCAAATGATTGAATATAATACCGGCTGGTATTCAAGTCCCTGGATTTTACAACCTCTAATACGGCATCTACTAATTCCTGTGGCCGTGCATTGTAAATACTATCGTACTTTACAGACGACTTAAGTTCTATATTATAAATAGCTTTGGGAAGGTTATTTTTCTTGATGTATAGTTCAACAGAATCAATTAATTCGCCAAGCAAAGGAATGTAAGTGACAATCTTTTTTTGTTGCGGATAGGTTTTGAAGTATTTAGAGCCAACATCAAATTTTCTTATTTCGTCATAATTCATATGATGAAAAACGTATTTCTTTGCTTCTTCCCTGGTAAGTTCTTTTCCATCGGGTGCGAAAGAATGATCAGCATTCACATAGGGATCATGCGTCACAATCACTTTTCCATCTTTGCTGGTGTATACATCTACTTCAATAACATTTGCTCCTAATTCGATCGCTTTTATCATAGAAGGGATCGTGTTTTCAGGCATAAGCCCGCGGGTGCCCCGGTGTCCTTCTTTATAAAAGGATGGAAAACTTTTTGGTACAGCTGTATCCATATAAGGCCTGCATGAAGTAATGGAGAAACTTAATCCGGTTAAAACAACGCAGGCTATCCGTAAATAATTTTTCATAAATTATATTAAACTTGAAACCATAAAAATAACAGCGCAGCAATTGAGGCTCCGATAACAGGCCCTACAACAGGTATCCAGGAATAGCTCCAGTCACTGCTTCCTTTATCCGGGATGGGAAGGATGGCATGCATGATCCGGGGTCCAAGATCTCTGGCAGGGTTGATAGCATAACCTGTAGTGCCGCCTAATGACAATCCAATTGCCCAAACAAGGAAGGTAACAGGTACAGCACCTAAAGAACCCAGCCCAATGGGAGTTTTTTCCGGCCCCAGCTCGCCCTGTGTAAAATGAAATATTACAAATATTAAAACCAGGGTGCCGATAATCTCACTAATAAGGTTTGATGGTGTGTTTTTAATTGCCGGACCGGTGCTGAAGGCGGCAAGCTTGAGCCCCTGATCTTTAGATTGTGCAAAATGATCTTTGTAGATAAGCCAAACTAAAAAAGCTCCAAGCATAGCACCAAGAAATTGTGCTAAAATATACATTGGAACTTTAGCCCAGCTAAATTTCCCGGCTATTGCCAGTCCGATACTTACAGCAGGATTGATGTGTGCTCCACTATAAGGGCCTGCAATTACAACAGCCGTAAATACAGCAAGCGCCCAGCCTGTGGTAATAACGATCCATCCACTATTTTGTCCTTTGGTTCCGGACAGTACGACATTTGCTACTACTCCGTTCCCAAGAAGAATTAAAACTAATGTGCCAATAACTTCGGCAGCAAATTCACTCATAATATTTGGTTTTGGTTGGTTTTTACTTAATCTTCGGCACAAGCTTTAGCGGCTTTTACCGCTTTGTTCCAGCCTTTTACATGAGCCTCGATATTGATCGACTGGTCAGCAGTAAAGTATCTATCGGCTTTCCACTGGCTGCGAATTTCATCGATACTTCCCCAGAAACCGGTAGCCAGGCCGGCCAGGTATGCTGCGCCAATAGCAGTAACTTCAGTTACTACAGGTCGTACTACTTTTGCTCCAAGCAGGTTTGCCTGGATTTGCATTAACAGATTGTTTGCTGTTGCTCCGCCATCTACCCGTAACTCACGGATGGATTGACCTGAATCTGCTTCCATTGCGTTTAGCACATCCATTGTTTGAAATGCAATACTTTCAAGTGCAGCTCGGGCAATATGAGCAGAATTTGTTCCCCTGGTAATACCGGTAATGGTGCCCCGGGCATGCTGGTCCCAATGAGGAGCGCCTAGTCCTGCAAATGCGGGAACAACATAAACGCCACCCGTGTCCGGAACTTTCGCTGCAAGGGTTTCAACTTCGGCAGAACTTGATATGATCCCTAACTCATCTCTTAACCATTGTACTACTGCACCGGCAATAAAAATACTTCCTTCAAGGGCATACTGAACTTTGCCGTTAATCTTCCATGCTATTGTAGTAACCAGATTATTTTTAGAAACAATGGGTTTATCGCCGATATTCATCAGCATAAAACATCCTGTTCCATAGGTATTTTTAACCATGCCCACTTCTGTACACATCTGGCCAAAAAGTGCGGCTTGCTGATCTCCGGCTATTCCTGCAATCGGAATTTCTGCCGCAAATATGGCATTGGAAGTTTTGCCGTAGATTTCGCTTGAAGCTTTAACTCCGGGCAGCATATTTCGCGGGATATCAAATAACTTTAATAACTCTTCATCCCATTCCAGAGTGTGGATATTAAAAAGCATTGTTCTGGAAGCATTTGTTGCATCGGTTATATGAACTTTACCGCCTGTAAGCTTCCATACCAACCATGAGTCTATGGTTCCAAATGCCAGTTTTCCAGTCTCTGCTTTTTCACGGGCTCCGGGAATATTATTCAGCATCCATCTTACTTTCGTGGCTGAAAAATAGGCATCTATGATTAGCCCTGTTTTCTCCTGAATATGTGTGCTCCATTCCTGTTTAATGGAATCGCAGAACTCTGAAGTACGCCTGTCCTGCCATACAATAGCATTACAAATAGGTTCTCCGGTCTCCTTATCCCATACTACGGTAGTTTCCCGTTGATTGGTTATTCCTATTGCATTAATATCTTTTGCTGAAAGACCAGCTTTTAAAATTACTTCAGCAGCCACCGCAACCTGGGTAGACCATATTTCAACAGCATTATGCTCAACCCAGCCCGGATGGGGATAAATTTGTGTAAATTCTTTTTGGGCGATAGCTACAATATCACCCTGTTTATTAAAGATAATAGCTCTGGAACTTGTTGTTCCCTGATCAAGGGATAAAATATACTCCATAAACTGGTTTTTGGTGGTTAGTTATGTTGTTTAATGTGGTTGTAATTCCGCATGTACTGTGTGTGCTGCCGGAAGGTATTTACTTGCAATTTCAGTAAATTCCTTAACCTGATTCGCTTCCCATTCGGTATTATACCCAAGTTCTTTCGCCATTAGAGCAGCAACTTCAGGAGCCATGTCAATAGCGGCCTTTGCATTCAAAAATAAAATCCTTAATCTTCTTGCCAAAATATCCTCTACTTTTCTGGCCATTTCATTTCTTACAGCCCAAATTATTTCAGCCTTTATATAAGGGAGATTTTCATCAAACTTTTGACCTAAGGTAGGGTTTTCCCTGATTAATTCCTTTATGCCCTGAGCATCAGCACCATATACTGATAAATGATCAGCAGCATTACCAGGTGCACTGGTAGATCCATGTATTTTCAGATCTTTTGTTTTGCATGAAACAGGATGAAGATTTCCGATTTTAATGGCTTGATTAACAGTTTCTTCTGCCATTTGGCGATAGGTTGTCCACTTTCCGCCTGTAATGGTGATCAGGCCGGTATCTGAGACTATCAATTTATGATCACGTGATATTTCTTTTGTACTTCCTGAATCTTTATCAGGGGCAGCAAGGGGACGTAAACCTGCAAATATGCTTAGTATATCCTTCTTTTCAGGCTTGCGAGTCAGATAATTCCCTGCAGTTTCAAGGATAAAATTTATCTCTTTTTCCAGAGCTGTTGGCTCAAGACTGTTTTCATCTAACGGAGTATCCGTTGTGCCAACCAGAATAAAGTCATGCCATGGAACTCCAAATAATACCCGGCCGTCAGAAGTTTCCGGTATCATTAATGCAACATTTCCGGCAAGAAAACTTTTGTCAAGTACTATATGAACACCCTGGCTTGGGCGTACAAGCTGTTTTCCATTCGGAGAATCCATTTTAAGAATACTATCGACAAAAACACCGGTGGCATTAATTACTGTTTTCCCGGAAATATTATAGGATTCACCTGTTTCGCTATCCCTTGCAGATACACCTGTAATATTGCCTGCGCCATCTTTCAACAATCCCGTAACAGCGGTATAATTCATTAGAACCGCACCTTGTTCTGATGCAGTCTCAGCAATATTTACAGCCAGCCTGGCATCGTCAAATTGTCCGTCAAAATATTTTATTCCACCAACAAGATTCTCGGCTTTTATGGTAGGTATAGCATTAATAACCTGTTCCCTTGATAAGAATTCAGATTTTCCAAAGCTGTAACCTCCGGCCATCCAATCATATATCTTTAAACCGGCCAGATACTTTATAATGGAGAACCAATTGTAACAAGGAATAATGAATGGCTGTTTTTTAACCAGATGCGGTGCATTTTGGAGCAGCAATCCTCTTTCCTTTAATGCGTGACGCACCAAACTTACATTTCCCTGTGCCAGGTAGCGAACGCCGCCGTGAACCAGCTTGGTACTGCGGCTGGAAGTCCCTTTAGCAAAATCTGCTTGCTCTAATAATAATGTTTTATAACCCCTTGATGCTGAATCCAGCGCTACGCCTAATCCTGTTGCACCTCCACCTACAATAATGATATCCCAGGTATCATTAATATGATTATGAAATTCCTCGCGTTTCAAAACTTTCTTTTTATTTCGTTTAACAATCAATTTCGACACTATCGAAACCAATGACAATTATAGGAAAAAATAGTGTAACTTTTCAAAAATAGTAAGTATGAAATAGTAGAAAGCATTATATTCGCTGATAGAAGTATGAAGAATTTAGCAGAAAGACACCAGTTTATACTTAACAAACTGCAACAGCAGGGCTATCTGAATGTGGTTAGTTTATGTAAAGAGTTAAAAGTATCGTCGGTTACTATACGGAAGGATCTGAAACTCCTTGAGGATAAGAATTTGCTTTTCAGAACCCACGGAGGCGCTACACAGAATAATCCTTACACCATTGACCGACCCGTAAATGAAAAAGAGAAACTCCAATCCTCAGAAAAGATGAGGATTGGTGTGGCTGCGGCAAACCTCATTGAGCCTAATGATTCTATTATCATTGCTTCAGGTACTACAGTTCAATCGTTCGCTAAAAGTATCCAGCCGATAGAAAATCTAACTGTAATAACTTCTTCTTTAAATGTAGCCCTGGATTTAACACATAATCCTGTAATTGAAGTGTTGCAATTGGGCGGTTTGGTTAGGAAAAGCTCATCTTCTGTGGCAGGGGCCTATGCTGAAGGTATTCTTAAGGATTTTTTCTGCAGTAAGCTTTTTTTAGGCGTTGATGGAATCGATATTGAGTTTGGACTTACTACAACCAATTCTATGGAAGCTCATTTAAACAGGCAGATGATGGGTACCGCACAAAAAACGATTGTTCTGGCAGATTCTACAAAGTTCGGTAAAAGAGGGTTTGGAAGAATTTGTGGTCTTGATGAGATTGACCGTATAATTACAGATAGTAATGTTTCCGATCATACGGTTAAAACCTTCGAAAGCATGGGAATAAAAGTTACTGTGGTGTAAAGCAATATAACATCAGCTAACTATGGATTTTGTTCAGAGCATGCTATGGGACTTCTTATCATTCATTCACATCATTTGCCAAATTTTTTCAGGGATACACTTAATTCATAGCTACTATCATATTTTTGGTGTAATAATTACAGGATGCTATATTGTGAACTGTGATGCACCGGCTATTTCTTTAAAAGCATTGTAAAATCAGTATTATTATATAACATTTATTAAAATAGTTTAAGTTTTTGATATAAAAGTAGTAGATTGATATGCTGCCGGGATTATCTTTATTAATTATTTTCATAATCTGGGGATGCTTGTTTGACAATTTTTATAATAAGTTATTTCCGAATATTTTATCTGTGATTATTATTAGATTTATTTCATGCGTTTAAAGTTTTACTTT
>DASWTL010000319.1:0-3714 GCA_036402155.1 Sphingobacteriaceae bacterium
TAGCGCTTATGATCAGTTAAGGAGTTACGATGTTTCTGTAATGCCGTTTGTTGCTGCAGTAAGCATACGGAGTGATGATGCCGATAAAGGCAGTACACCGGCTGATGGGCCTGACGCTTTACAGATGGATAATTTTACCCTGACTCCAACTAATGGCATGACCAATGCCTTATGGCTGGGCCATTTTTCATTGATCAATAAAGCGAATATTGTGCTTGATCAGATACAAAACGGACCAAATCAAACCGCTCCGGATGCTGCAAAAATACAGGCAGAAGCGGAGGCGAAATTTATGCGGGGCTATGCTTATTTTATGCTTGTACGGCTATTTGGAAGGGTCCCTATCATTGACAAAGTATTCACGGATGCTGCTGCTCAGGCCAATGTTCCGCAAAGTGCTCCTGCCGCAATATATACTTTAATTGAAAGTGATCTGCAGTTTGCAGCGACTAATCTTCCACTAAGCTGGGATGCAAAATTTGTTGGGCGTTTAACAAAAGGAGCTGCTAACGGATTACTGGCTAAAGTTTATCTGACCCAGCAAAAATGGGCCCAGGCCATGACAGCCGCTAACCTGGTTATTACCTCGAATCAGTATGATTTATCTACTCCCTACAATAAAATTTTCAGTGAAGATGGAGAGAACAGTAAAGAATCTGTATTCGAAATTCAGGCTACAGCTACTGCAACACAGCCAACCACTTATGGCTCCCAATATGCCAGTGTACAAGGGGTAAGGGGAACCGGAGTTTGGGATCTGGGCTGGGGTTTTAATTCACCAAGCACCAACCTGGAAGCAGCTTATGAAAATGGTGATCCGCGCCGTGTCAGAACTATTTTATATGCCGGTGGAACTACCATTCATGGTGATGCCGTACCATCGGGATTACCTAATCCAAGGTATAATCATAAAGTTTACAGCAATCCTTCAATACGAGCTTCAATAGGTAATCGTTTTGGATGGTGGATGAATGTACGCTTATTACGCTATGCCGATGTGGTTTTAATGTATGCTGAAGCAGCTAATGAAACCGGCAACACGACTGAAGCATTAGACAAATTAGAACTGGTAAGAGCGCGGGCACGAGCTGGTAACAATGCTATCCTTCCGAAAGTAACTACAACTAATCAGGCTTTATTGCGTGATGCAATACGCCAGGAAAGAAGAGTTGAACTTGCTATGGAGCATGACCGTTTCTTTGATCTTGTTCGCTGGGGCATAGCTGCACAGGTGCTTCAGGCTGTGGGTAAGAATTTTGTTGAACCCAAGCATAATTTACTGCCAATTCCGCAAGCCCAAATTGATTTAAGTAAAGGAGTTCTAACTCAAAATACTGGCTATAACTAATTAAGGAATTTAATATGAAACTATTCAAAATATATAACATAAAATGGATTGCTTGCCTGGCTATAGCGGCAACTATGTTTTCTTCCTGTGAAGAAGATGGTAATCCAAACGATTTACCGGATGTTTCTCCAACTGATTATGAAGGGAAGATAGATGGATATAACAGTTCCGATGAGATATACCCTAAAAACCTGATTGCTTACTGGTCGTTTGATGATACAAAAAACGAATTAAAAAGCGGTACTGCTCCAACAGCGTCAGCAAACGACAGTTATATTACCGGAGGTGTAAAGGGTAAGGCCTTAAGGTTAAATGCAGGCTATGTTTACTATGCAACTCAGTTCGCGAAGTTCAAAACCGATTCATTAAAAAGCTTTACAATAAGTCACTGGATACAGATATTAAATAATGGATCTAAAAGAACCATGACGTTTCAGCTGGCAAGGCCCGGACTGTTTACCGGAAGCATTAATTTGCAGTTAAATACGCAATCTTTCCCTGCCTCTAATACTGATGTTCTCAGAATACAGCCAACATTCAGTACTGTTGGCGGTGGTACACAGGATAATCTGAACAATAATTTATCTCCTAAGATTGGAGCAGATAAATGGACCCATATTTTACTGACTTACAATGGTGCTACTGGTGTTTTCAATATCTGGGCTGATGGCATTAAGGTTGGTGGTTTCCCAAATCGTGGTGTTGGAAACAATCTTTTCAAAGCTTATGAACCTAATGAGATAATTATTGGATCCAATTACAATGGTATCCCAGGTAAGCAGGTAAATGCCGATGTGAATTTTGCACCCATGACTGGAAATATTGATGAGATCAGAGTGTATAATATTGCGCTTCCGGATGCTCACATTAAATCGTTGTATAACCTGGGTAAAGCAAATAAATAAATAACTTTTTATTCACACGGTTCTTTAATCCGGAACCGTGTGTTTTTCCAAATTTTCTCGTCCTGATAACCGCGGCTGATTATGGTGCAGATGTGTAATGGGTATATATATTGTAAATGGAGCCTGATTGTACTGGCTTTAATAGCCGGTTTAAGTTCCTGTAAAAAAAATGATGCAGTGCCAGGTGCAGCTGATACGGTGTTGTCGTTCACAGTTAACGATATTTATAATGGCACATTTAATTATACAGGTTTAAATAGTAAGCCTTCAGTTAAAATATCATTTACTGAACCGGTAAATCCTGGTACAGTTTCTTCTGGCGTTAAATTAACTGATGCAAATGGGGTGATGCTTCCGTTAATCAGTGTCCTGCAAAATGAAGGAAAGCTTCTGATTATCAGTCCTCAAAATACTCTTAGTTCTTTTTCCGACTTTGTCTTATCAATAACACCACAACTCCAGACCGCTTCAGGGGGCAGGATAATTAATCCGGTAAACATTAATCTTTCAACAGGTCTGGATGATTCCGATAAGTTCCCGCGAATCTCAGATGAAGAACTTCTTACCCTTGTTCAGCGACGTACGTTTGACTACTTCTATGATTTCGGCCACCCGGTAAGCGGACTGGCACGTGAACGGAATACTTCAGGAAATACAGTCACTTCGGGGGGCTCTGGATTTGGCATTATGGCCATGGTTACCGGAGTGCATAGAAACTTCATCACTCGTGCTGAAGGCCTGACCAGGATGCAGAAAATAGTAGATTTCCTAAAGAACAAAGCTCAGCGGTTCCATGGAGCATACCCGCATTGGCTTGATGGCAATACCGGAGCGGTAATTCCATTCAGCGTAAAAGATAATGGCGGCGACCTGGTCGAGACTTCTTTCCTGATGCAGGGATTATTAACCGCCAGGCAGTACTTTAATAGTACTGATCCAGCTGAGGTTACACTAAGGAGTGATATAACAGCAATTTTTAATTCGGTAGAATGGGATTGGTACCGGAAAGATAATAGCAACACATTATACTGGCATTGGAGCCCGAATTATGGATGGGAAATGAACCATCAGCTCCGCGGATGGAATGAGGCTCTTATTACTTATGTTCTTGCCGCCGCATCACCCACGCACGGAATTCCTAAAAGTGTCTACGACGGTGGCTGGGCAAATAACGGGGCTATGAAGAATGGTAATTCTTATTACGGAATTCAACTTCCACTTGGCCCTGCTTACGGCGGACCATTGTTTTTTGAACATTATTCTTTCCTGGGAATTAACCCTACCGGGCTTTCAGATCAATATGCCAATTATGAAGTCCAGACAAAAGCACACACCTTAATTAACTATAATTATTGTATAGCTAATCCGAAAAACTATTATGGTTACAGTGAAAATTGCTGGGGACTAACTGCCAGTGATATTCCTGGAGGTTATGCAGCAAGCTCTCCAACCAATGACCGT
>DASWTL010000320.1:0-6911 GCA_036402155.1 Sphingobacteriaceae bacterium
TTATAATCTGAAGCCGGTTTACCAGTTGAATAAATAGTGTATTTACCGGAGTCCATTATTTTAAGTGCTGCTTCAGCAGCTTTCTCCAGGTATTTGGTCGGTACTGCATTCTGGGTGCCAAAAGCAGTGCCGGCATGATATTTCTGCCAGGTTCCTTCATATAACGCAACCCTGCTTTGAATAAGCAAAGCCATCCACTTATTTACACGGGAAGCGCCATCAGTCTTAGCATCACTAAGATACATGGCCGCAGTATCCAATGACGAGATGATATGATCAGCGACAATAGTTCGCGAGTCGCGCCCTTTATAAAGGTCCGGTGAGTTGGTTTTAAGTTCGGTTGTGATCCATTGAATATCGCCATAATCTTTTAAAAGATTAAAGTAATTCACTGCCCTGAAGAAATATGCTTCCCCGACATATTGCTTGTATGTATCAAACGCGTGTTTTTCTGCTACTTTAGAGTAATTATCAAAAAAATAATTGATACTCCTCACATTGCCAAAAGGGATGCTTCCGCTGGTTGAAACAGTTCGGGTTCCTTCCAGCCGCTGATCAATGTTGATCCTTACTGAATTATCGCTGTCAAAGTCATTACCGAAATTATTATACCTGGGAAAAAATGTATTGTTATAATATTGATTTACATAAGTTTTAAGTTCTTCCGGATTTTTGAAAAAAAATGTTGAAGTAACTTCATCCAGCGGTGGACGATCGAGAAAGTCTTTCTCACATGCAGTAAAGATCATGCTTGCTGCCAGGCAGCCTGTAATTATCTTAAAGTATTTCATAATCATTAGAATGTTAAGTTAAGGCCAAGTGAAAAACCGGTTGATAAAGGATAAATTACACCGGCCGAATTATATCCGCCAAACTCAGGACTGGAAGCAACAACTGTTTCAGCATCCATATTTTTAGGCAGTTTAGATAATAACAGAAGGTTTTCGCCGGAGGCATAGATACGTGCCCTCTGGAAAAATAGCTTGCTCGCCACTTTTTGAGGTACGGTATACCCTATCTGCAGGTTCTTTAACCTTAAATAAGCTGCGTTAAGCACATATTTTGATTGTGTCTGACGGTTTTTCTGCGTTTCTGCAGAAAAATATGGTTTTGGAAAATAGGCATCGGTATTCGGTCCGAACATGTTCGTTTCACCAGCCGACCGCCAGTAATCCAGACTTCTTGAGTCTTCATAAAGTGCCGAGTTGCCGAATGATGTGATCATGCCCCAGAAAACCATTGCATTATTGTCGGGTACGTAATCGCGCTTGCCAACTCCCTGCCATAACATACTGAAATCCACGTTTTTCCAATTAAATCCACCTGAGACACCATAATTATACCTTGGCATTGAGTTTCCGATCACCTTTAGGTCGCCATGATCTGTTAATGTACTTGAACCGGAATTAATCTTACCGTCTCCATTCAGGTCTTTATACTTCATATCACCAGGACCCCATTTGGGATGAATAAATGATTGATCATGCATAGCTTCGCCTTGGGTCTGAATTAACCCATCACTTTCATATCCCCAAATTTCACCAACGTTTTTGCCGGAATACCATTTAAAGTCATTGTTATTGTCATTGATAAGGCCCTTATCATTTTTAAATTTCTTTATAATGGTTTTATTGTCGCCAATATTAATTTGGGCGTTATATGAGAAATTGGATGAAATCTGATCTTTCCACCTGAGGACAAGCTCAAAACCTTTAGTAGATAGCTCTGCATTATTTCTTTTCGGGGCGAGGACTCCTAGTGTATATGGAAGGGTTTCTGCAGGACCAACCATATCGGTTGTATTTCTGTTGTACCAGTCGAAAGTCAGCTCCATGCGATTTTTAAGAAACTCGGCGTTCAATCCCAGGTTGGTTGTGGTGATCGTTTCCCATGTCAGATCCTCACTGATTAAACCAGGAGACAGTGCATACGCCGGCCGCTGTCCGGCCAGGATCCAGTTAAGTTCATTTCCAATAGGAATCCTTTCCAGATATAAATAGTTATCAACATTCTGATTTCCTAATGAACCGTATGACCCTCTGATCTTGAAACTGTTAACATATGATCTGATCGGATCCCAGAAACTTTCTTTCGAAAGCGTATATCCTGCAGATGCAGAAGGAAAGAATCCCCATTCCAGCCCTGATTCTTTAGCAAACTTGGATGATCCGTTATAACGCGCGCTGACTTCTAACAGGTATTTTTCATTAAAATTATAATTTAAGCGGCCAAATACCCCCTGAGTAGTCCAGTGCCAAATGGCATCGGTTAGTGTTTTATCGCCAAGAGCGGTACTAATGGAAGGAACTTCTGTGGTAATTAAGTTTGTTCCGGTGCCGATAAGATTGGAGTAATTCTTTTCTTCCTGTTCATAGCCTCCCAGAACCTTCAGATAATGCCCGCCTAATTGTTTTTCATATGATGATATCAAATTGTAGAGCGAATAGTTGGTATTTGAAAAGTTAGCGACAAATCCACTTGTAGGCTTGCCTATATTTCCAAAAGCGCCGGTTCCTACCTCTACCATTACAGGTTTGGGATTATCTGTTCTTCTTTGGCTGATCAGGTTGCCATTATATGAAATATTTGTTTTCCACCCCTTTATAGGTTCCAGTTCAGTTGAAAGAGATATCAAAAAGTCATTAGCCTTTGTTATGTCCCGACCCGAATCCTGCAACAACCTCACAAAAGGAGCTTGAATAGTGCCGTTGATATTGTACATCGGCATCATCGGTGCAAACTGAATAAATGCGATCATCAGGTGCTCCCGGCCAACTGTGGTATAACCATCAGGGTAGTCGGTAAAGCTGTTTGCGTACTTCAGGCTGGTGTTGAATTTCAGCCAATCGGTAACCTGAGAAGATAAATTCGTTAAAAAGTTATACCTTTTATACTTATCAGTGGTATAGTTCATAAAACCATCCTGACCTGCAAATCCACCCGAAACAAAATAGGTTGTCTTCTTGTCACCACCCGATAAATTAAAGTTATGTTTCTGACTGAATGAGTTATCTTTCATCATGATCTGCGGCCAGTTATAATTTGCATTACCTTCACGTCTGCCGGCAAAAATATTGTTAATGGGCCTGTTTGGATCATATTCATAAGGAAACGTTCCAGCTAAATAGCCTTTGATACGTTCCATTTGTTCGTCACTATACACTGGCGTTGTTGCCCCGGTATTAGCATTAGCCTGATTAAATGCGGTTGCCCATGTTAATGAATTAACCATGCTCGGATACCTTATCGGTGAGTTGGTTGATAAGTTATTGCTGTATTGTATGCTGATTTTCTCACCCAGATTCCCTTTTTTAGTAGTTATTAATACCACTCCAAAAGGCGCTCTTGAACCATAAACTGCAGAAGCTGATGCATCTTTAAGTATCGAAATACTTTCAACGGATTCCGGATCAATATTTCCTATACTCATTTCCACCCCGTCAACTAAAACCAATGGAGCTGCATTTCCATTAATTGAACCTAATCCCCTGATATTCCAGCTGCTTGTTGCACCAGGCTCACCGCCATGTTGATCCATTGTGATCTGGAGATTCGGGGACGTACCCTTAATAAGATCCTGGATCTTTGCCGCAGATCTGTTCGCCAGCTGTTCGCCTGAAATAACATCAACCGATCCGGTCAGGTTTGTTTTCTTCTGTGTTCCGTATCCTACTACTACTACTTCTTCTAAAGATTTAGAATCTTCTTCTAAAGTCACATTAATCGATGTCCTGTTATTCACAGGCACCTCCTGCGTTAAATAACCTATATAAGTAAATACCAGAATGCCGTTTGCATCAGGAAGACTGAGTGAATACTGTCCGTTTGCATCCGTACTTGCACCAACATTTGCTCCTTTCAGTTTTACACTTACCCCAATTAATGGCTCTCCCTGATTATCAGACACCCGCCCTCTTACTATAAACTGGGCATCATTATTAGTTATCGTGTTTATATGCTGCTGGGCGACTGCAACTTCAGGAATACTCTGCCTGGTTTTGCTAAGAACGATCCGATCATCAAAAGCTTCGTAGGAAATACCGTTGGCATTTAGAATTTTGTCCAAAACAATTCCCAGCTTTTGATCTCTGGCTTGAACTGTTACCCTCTGATCCATTTTGATCAGGCTTTTGCTGTAAACAAACTTAACGTTTGCATTAACTTCGAGCTGATTTAATGCAGCTCTTAACTGAGCATCATCTACAGAAATAGTCACAATACGATTCAAAACAGCTTGAGCACTTGTTTTTTCCGCAAAGGAGATACCTGTGAATAAAATTGCGAGAATTAGTTGACTGAATGTATTCCTCATGATTTTGCGTAAGGCAAAGTTTTTTTGTAAATAAATTTTCATAAATTCATTTGTTTTTTCTGTTTAGAATTAGACAATTTGATTAACCGATCAGGCACATCCTGCTCTCGGGTATCCGGAGTGGTAGTGACACTCCGGATATTTTTTGTAATTCAGATGTTATTCTTTTTTGTAGGTCATGTCTTTATTAGTGATTAATGGTTAGTTATTTGGTGTTTAGAATGATCTCCTTATCTTTAATTTCATACTGTACTTCCAGGGACTTTTCAAGCATCTCCAGGATTGATGGCAGATTCTGATCGGTAAAATCTGCTTTTAAGACATAGTTTAGTAACTTTTCATCCGAAGAATGGATATTAACTCCAAATTTGTTGTTAAGAGCATGGATGACTTCTTTGATTGGAACATTGTCAAATGACATGGTCGCTTTCTTCCATATCCGGATAGCTGAAGTTTTCTTTTCTGCCTCTTTCTTTAATGAATTATTGCCCTTTAAATAAGTAGCCTTTTGATCCGGCAATAACATAACTTCAGAATCATCAAGTTCCTCCAGCATAACAGATACTTTTCCGGTCACTACAGATACCTCCACAGGTGATTCTTCAATTGCACGGATACGGAAACTTGTGCCCCACACTCTGGTAATAACCTTATTACTTAAAACTATAAATGGTCGTTTTTTATCCGGAGTAACCTCAAAAAATGCCTCCCCGGTCATTTTAATATCTCTCTTAGATCCTTTGAACTTTTCAGGATATTCAATCTTACTTTTGGGATTGAGCCAGACAATGCTTCCGTCCTCCAACTCGATCTTCTGAATACTTTGAGTCATATTAACTACAACCATATTGTTAGAAACAACAGGTTTACCGGAATTATCCGCTGAAAAGAACAGGATGCCGATAACCAGTATAACCATTGCTGCAATTCCGGATAAAGAATAAATCAGGGTGTTTGTCAAACGCTTACGGGCAGGTATCTGCTTAGATTCGATATCATGTAAAGTGATATTGGTTCTGATACGATTTAACAACCGGTTTTTAAGAAACTGCTGCTGATCATCATTAAGGCTATCAATTGGACTTTGTTCATTCTCAAATGAAGCATACCAATCATGAATTGCCGTGATTTCTTCAGGTGTGCATTCGCCGTTTATATACTTCTGCATTAACTCTTTCAAGATATCTTGTTTCATTGAGAATGATTATTTTTTATCGGTTCCGAAGGAACTCCCTCCGGAGTGAGTGATAAGCTCATACAAGCTTCATTACACGTAGTTAGTCCGTGTAATGAAGCTATCAAGGTTATGACAGTTTGCCAGGGTATTACCCCTTGCTTCTGATTAAAATAAATGGATAAAAATATATTTCCGGGAACAGGGAAATATTAACAGGAGATTAACATTCAGAAAAACCAGGAGGCCAGCCTGCTGATATCACTTAAACTTAATTTCAAATGCCGGATTGCTTTTGTAAGATGTCCTTCGACGGTCTTTTCTGAGATACCCAATACCTCTGCGATCTCACGATTGGTTTTATGCTCTTTTCTGCTAAGTTCAAACACCGAGCGGCATTTGGGCGGAAGATGAGTTACCTCCTTCTCAATACTGCGATTTAAATCATTAAAAAACACAATATCCTCAGTAGAATTGTCATATACCTTTCCCAGCTTCAATGAATCCTTATAATTCGCTCTAACAGACTCTTTTTGTATATGATTAAGAACCATATACCGGATAGCGGTATGTAGGTATCCTGCCAGCGAAGTATGTATCTTAATAGTTTCCTTTTTAGTCCATAAAAGCGTAAACAGGTCCTGAACAATCTCCTCTGCACCTTCGCGATTTTTTACCCGCTTATAAGCAGATGAATATAACACAGACCAGTACCGATTAAATATTTCTTCAAAAGCGAGTGTATCACCTTTTAAGAGCAATGCTGAAAGTTCTTCGTCAGAAAGATTCTCAAAATTCCGCATACTTAATCTTGTATATCTTCAATTGGCCAACGTGAATCTAAACATCACATTTCAACATGGCCTGAAGCAATAGTTATATAAGAGAAAACTAATATATGAGAAATTATTTAATGTTATAGAACAATCTGAATATTGTTTAAACCCAATTTATACCTTTTTTTAATAAAGAGTTGGTACGCTCCTCTTCACTTCCTGGCTGGGGATGAAAATTGTATTTCCAATTGGCTTGGGGTGGAAGGCTCATTAAAATAGATTCTATACGTCCGTTTGTTTCAAGACCGAACTTTGTGCCTGCATCATATACCAGGTTAAATTCGACATATCTGCTGCGACGCTGAAATTGCCATTCTTTATTTTCGGCAGTATAGGTTTTATCCCTGTTTTTTAAGATAAGATCCGAATAAACGGGCACGAACGATCTTCCAACAGCCTTAGAAAATTCAAGTATCTTTTTCCAATCAAGTCCTGAATTTTCAGGAGTAAGCCGGTCATAAAAAATGCCGCCAATTCCACGCGTTTCATTACGATGTTTGATAAAAAAATAGTCATCAGCCCATGCTTTAAATTTTGGATAAAAATCCGGACTGAATGTGTCACAGGTATCCTTCATATAATTATGAAA
>DASWTL010000321.1:0-6957 GCA_036402155.1 Sphingobacteriaceae bacterium
CGTAAACATCAGTTAATGGATGGTGAAGGCTCAAGACTAACGCTGTTAAATAACTGGGAGGCTACTTACTTTGATTTTGATGAACAGAAATTGATCTCCCTTTTCGCCGGAGCGAAAGAACTTGGCGTTAATATGTTCTTACTGGATGACGGCTGGTTTGCAAACAAATACCCACGCAACAGCGATCATTCAGGGTTAGGCGACTGGGAGGTTAACCGTAAAAAGCTTCCAAACGGTATTCCCAACCTGTCAAAAGAAGCTAAGAAAGCTGGTGTAAAGTTCGGAATCTGGATAGAACCCGAAATGGTAAACCCAAAAAGCGAACTCTATGAAAAACATCCTGACTGGGTGATCAGGGAACCAGAGAGACCCGAAATATATTTTCGCAATCAGTTGGTGCTTGATCTGACTAATCCTAAAGTTCAGGACTTTGTTTTTTCTGTAGTTGATGATCTGTTAACGTCTACCCCAGACCTTGCATACATCAAATGGGATTGTAACGCCCCCATGCTCAATGCACATTCAGAGTACTTAAAGAAAATAAAAAAGCCACAATCGCATCTGTACATCGATTATGTTAGAGGATTGGAAAACGTACTTCAACGCATCCGGAAAAAATATCCGAGTATACCAATGATGCTCTGTTCTGGCGGCGGAGGAAGGACAGATTATGACCTGCTAAAATACTTTACAGAATTCTGGCCAAGTGATAATACAGACCCGATAGACCGGATATTTCTTCAATGGGATTATTCTTATTACTACCCTTCTATTGCAATGGCTAATCATGTTACCAATTGGAGCAATAAGCCCTTAAAATTCAGAGTGGATGTGGCCTCTATGGGTAAACTGGGCTTCGATATCGAAGTAGATAAACTAAGTCCTGAAGATCTGGAGTTTGCCAAACAGGCGGTTAAAAATTACGATGACTTCAAAAATATTGTTTGGCATGGCGAAATGTACCGTCTGGTAAGTCCGCATGAAACCAATATGGCTTCAGTATTATATGTTGATGAAGCCAAATCTTCGGCGGTAATGTTTAATTATTTGTCAAACTGGCGATATACTACCACAGCAACCCAGAGACCAATTAAGTTACAGGGGCTGGATCCAAATAAAAACTATAAGATCAGGGAATTAAACCTGATGAAAAATGCAAAAAGTTCAATTAATTCAGATCAAGCTTACAGCGGGGATTTCCTGATGAATGTTGGACTGAATCCGGGGGTTAATAACAACCGAACCAGCGTAGTTTTGGGAATAAAAGCTCAAAACTAATCCGGAAAATACTTTCGGTCACTCAATAAGTATCACCAGAGGGGATAAAAAATGAATTGTTCCCTCTGGTATTATTGAGTCAATAATGAAGCACCTTTTACAGAACGCATCCATTCCTTAAATGGCCCCGATTTTACTTTACTGATGATGATCTTCTCATCCGGTTCAGGATAAACATTGACAAAAAGTCGCCCATTAAAGTGATACTGAACATCTTTTATGGCTTTTCTACTGATCAAATACTGCCGGTTCGCCCTGTAAAATTCCATGGGATCCAAGGCTGCTTCCAGTTCTTCCAGACTCTTTTCTTCCATGGTGTAAGCTGTTTTGTCAAATTTTACTCCACGGACCAAACTATTCTTCAATTCAAACCATGCAATATCACTGATATGCAAAGGAATAAGCCGGTCTTTGTACGGAACCAGGAAATTTTGCTTATAACTAATGTCTTGCTTTAAAAGGCCCTTCACTTTTTCTAAGATGCGTAAATCCGGCATCTCCCGTCTGTCCTCCAGTTTTCGGAATTTGTTAACTGCCGCAACCAGTCTTTCCTTTCTAATGGGTTTCAGAATATAATCAATACTGTTCACTTCAAAGGCCTGAATGGCATATTGATCATAAGCAGTGGTAAATATTACAGGGATATCAATGTCTGTATCCCTGAAAATTTCAAAAGAAAGGCCATCCGAAAGGTTTATGTCCAGGAATATCAGGTCGATTTCAGGCTTACCCGTTAAAAAATTCCGTGCATCCTGAATATTGTCAATTACCGGTTCAAATCTTGCATTGACCATATATTCTGCAAGCATGGTGCGCAACTGTTCCGCAGCGCTTTCCTCATCTTCAATGATTAATATCTTCATCTGGCTTTATTAAAGGTACAGATACTGAAAACTTACTCGCTGTGCGGCGGATAATAATTTCCCTACCCGATAAATACATACAACGCTGATTTAGATTGGACAGGCCTATACCTGTAGACCGGGGTGGAACTCTTTTCTCTTTAAGCCGGTTAGACACTGTAAGTTCGCTTTCGCCACTTAAACAGATATCAATATGAAGCGGATCCCGGCCAGAAACCACATTGTGTTTAACTGCGTTTTCTACCAGGATCTGCAAAGCCATCGGCGGCAGCAAAAACCGTTGCGCATCTTTATGTATATTAGTTAAAAGAACCAGTTTATTTCCATACCGGCTCTTTAGCATCTCTGCGTAAGCCTCCAGAAACTGCATTTCTTCTTTAAGTGTAACCAGATTCCTTTTACTGCTTTCAAGTACATACCTGAACACATCCGACATGTTATTTACGAAATTGACAGCATCCTGTTTATTAATATGAATAAGCGCATTAACCGTATTAAAGGAATTAAATAGAAAATGCGGGTTTACCTGGTTCATTAACACCTCGTACCGGGTTTCGGCATTTGCTTTAAGCAGGACCTCATTTGCAAGCCTTATACGTTGATTGGTAAACAACAGCATGTATAGGTTAGAAATAAAAATAACCAATACCACCTCCAGTATCATGTTCACATTAAACATAAATCTGAACAACTTCTCTTTCATATAAGGCTCAAAAAGTGACAGATGAAACCTTAATAAAACGATATCCAGTATTAAAAATAACACAATGTTGTATATCACCTTTTGATATAGAGACCCCGGATTGAACTTAAAAAAACCAAGCGAAACCTTCTTCTCCTGCAGATTCACCAGCAGGAAAATAACAGCGACAAGGAACGTGTATAATCCCCGCATAAGGAAATCGTATATTCCGAAATCGATATGCGGGTTAGTTTGAAGATGACGAAAAACAGCCAGTCTGGGCAATGAAAACACAACTGTGAGAGCCAATGAAGTCAAAACTATGAGTTTCTGCTTCGAAGGGATGGCGTATGATTTGTCTGTTTTCAAGTCTTTCTTAAATACAATGGTCTGTAATACAATCTAAATTTTCCAGCCTGTCAGGGCAATGACCGGCTTTTAAAGAATTCCCATATCAAATCCGTAGCATTAATCACTGATGATGGCTCATCACCCCGGCTGTTACTTCTTTTCCCTCCGGGCCATGAATGTCCACCATCCTGGGTCAGGTAGCATTTTATAATTGCGCCGTTGTTACAATCTGTCCACTCCGTTAATTTATAACGCGAATCGTCAACCAGCACTTTAGGCCCCTGTAAGCAGGCGTTACTTTGAGCCCAAACACGGAGCGTTGAATCTACGGGAGCAAAATTATATCCCCCAAGGCCTACCCCACCATGGTACGGAACCTTCGTGTCTTTCGATGAATGTATGTGCAAAATTGGCATAGCCCTTTCTTTATTAATGGCTTGCTGTATCATCATTGTTGAACTGACCGGAGCAACCGCCGCTATTTTATCGGGCATTTCACTTGCCAGCCTGTAAGCCATCATACCACCGTTGGACATACCTGTTAAATATACCCTTTTCGGATCAATCTTGTATTTAGCCACCAGCTCGTCAATCAATGTCCGGATGTATTTAACATCATTAATATTCTGTTCGGCAGCATAATCACAACATGTACCGGCGTTCCAGGTTCGTAATTTCAGTATCCCATCGCTTCTTACTCCTTCGGGATACACAATAATAAAACCTTCAGAATTAGCTTTTTCTGTGAACCCATAGTCCCGGTCAAATTGCACAGCACTACCACCCGTTCCATGCAGGCCTACTACCAGCGACATACTTTCATTCTCATAATACCCTGGGGGCAGGTTAAGAAGATAGGTACGTGTGCGGCCATCAATGTTCATTGTCCCGTTGATGCGATATACCTTATCCGGATCATCATCTTTCCTGCATCCCGAAAAAACCAGAAGGGAAACAATGGTCAGGAAAATATTCAATAAGTTTAGCATAAATTTTCTGTCTTAATTTGTTATTCCATTAACTTACTACCGGGAGCCTCTCTTTTCCCGGAACTCTTCCTTCATTTCTTTCTGATGCTCCTTATAGATTTTGTACTGCTCATCATTTAAGACTGCTCTGGCTTTTGAATCACGCTCTGTGTTAAGACTTTTAAGTTTCTTGTACTTTGATAACTTTGATTCGTTTGAACCTTTTAAACTTTTCAAGCCTTCAAAATATGTCAGGTTTATTTCTTCCATTTTGGAAGCCTGATCTTCATTAAGGTTTAAACTGGCTTGATAAGCTTCCTGCTTTTGCCTGAACTCTTTCTTTTCATCTTCAGTAAGCCTGGACTGAGAAAATGATAAAACGGAGGTTAATAATAACCCTGCGATAATGACTAATTTTCTTTTCATGATATTCTGTTTTAAAACTCAAAGAAAAACCAAAAGGTGTATTTCTGCCATCATAAATAGGTGGAAGCGGAGTTCTTAGAGGTTAAGGGTGTAAATTGGAGGTGGGAAAGAATGGATGCCGGCTTTTAAATGCATACAGATGGCCGTTAAATGAAGGTACGTAGATATTGCCTTCCGGACCAATGGTAGTGCCAACCGTAAAGAATGTTTTTTCAGAAAGAGATTTCCGGTCAAGCACTTTCCCGGTGCGTACGTCTACTACCAGCAGGTCGTTATAAAACCGGTCTCGGTTTGATGCTACGGTGGCATAGGCCAGGTGCCCGGCCGTTTGGGCGGCTACCCCCCTGTTAACCAGTGTATCCGTACGCCAAACCAGCCGCGCCGAGTCGCCTTCATCCTTCAGGCACATTAAAGCAGCGCCATTGGCACCCGAGGGCATAATATAACCATCCGGCGAGGTAGACTGGCTTCCACCCGGATTAAATCCAAGCGAATATCTCCATACTATTTCGCCGGTGGCACTGTTCAGGGCATACAAACTGCCGCTATTATCGTTAACATAGATCTTCTTTCCGTCTGCAGATATGTCCGGACTCGAGGCACTGCCGCCCGGCAGGGCGTTGTTTTCCCAGAGCCGGGATACTGAAGCCGTGTTGCTTTGCTCGGTATACTGCATAGCCCATAATGATGCGCCGGATGTGCCCGGCTGCCAGTAGGTGAAAAAGAATCTGCCGGTGCCCAGGTCATAGGCAAGCGTATTGGCACAAGGACAATCTGCAGTGCCCTTCATACAGGCTACCGGATTAAAACTGCTGTGGGAGAATGGTTCGGGAGAAAGCGGCTGACCGTTTATCAGCGGTGCACCGGTTTTCCGCTCAAGCACATATACGTTTCCAATATGAGTGATAAACAGCAGCCTGCCGGTATGGGTAAACTGCGCCGACAACGGAAAACCTTTAATAGGATATTTCCACAGTAAATTACCTTGTTCGTCAAAGGCATACATTGCGGTATCATCTGCTATAAAAAGCCTGTTATCTTTGTCAATAAGTGCCGAAGACGCCACGGCAAACTTGTTCACCCTGTCGGTACACCAAAGTTCTTTACCGCTGCGCGCATCCAGAGCAAATAAATGACAACCCGGGGCACTCGTTGTCACATACACACGACCCTTTGAATCAGTAGTTGGCCCCAGGTTGACAGTGCCTCCAAATTTTTTATGCCAAAGCAGTGATACCTGCCTTCCGCCCTTCACGCTGCTATAGTCTGAATTTCCGGCGTCGGCATGCACTGCTGACCAGCCGGCGCCGTAAGCAGTTTTATTTTTATGGCTGGCGCAGCTAATCAGCAACGCTGCGCCAAAAACAAGGATTATCACGTGCTTCATATCATCTGTAAACTATAGTCCGTTGTACTATTACTTTTGGTGCTGCCGGCCGGTGTATGGGTACCGGCCGGTACATCACCACAGGCGAATACCTTACCACTGCAGGTGGCGGTACCGCAATAACGCGCTTTCCGGGAGGTGTAACTATTACTCTTACAGGCGGCGGCATAAATGCATGGTTGCGTGTTACCACCACAGTTTGTGCGCCTGATTCAAATGCGATAAAACCCAGTCCTATCGCAAGCATTATTGCTAATCTTTTCATGTCATTTATTTTTATGAGGCTCACCTTACCTGTACCCAAAGCGTATCGGCCGCATTTACGGCTGTGAAAATGCCCAGTCCGTTCCGGATATTGGATGGCGGAGCCAGTAAGTTGTTTGAATTATTGCTGGTGTCTTCATACAGTGCAGCATATTCGGGTTGTATACGATAGAGAATCACCGCGTGCCTGCCATAGTATGAAAATCTTCCCAGCGAAAGTTGCTGCTGCTCTCCTTTCATGGGCGGTAGCCTGAAAACAGGCTCAGGCTTCTCAATAACATTGTCTCCCAGGTTGAAGGTAATAGGCTGCGGATTGGCCTCTACATTCTTAACAACCATTAAATGATAGGCCTGTTCCGGATTCTGCCAGCGGTAAACAATAGGCTCGGGCAGCTGCATACCCGGGCCGATTTGCGGCACTACCATTTGTGTGCCGCTGGCTGTGAATGTTCCGGGACTAGCCGGAACGGTGGTTTGTGCAGTTACTTCACGGCTGTTATAATCAAATGATAACTGGTAAGTTGCTCCGGCAACAACGCTTGCGGCTACAGACTCATACTTACCGGGACTGGTTTCGGGGAGCAGGTATGTTTGCCCGGAATTCGCAATCTTTACCTGCAAACCAGTGAGGGGCATAAGCGTATCACTGCTTCCATATAAAATTTCCCTGGTAACGGTTACTTGTATCGGTTTACCCGGATTAAGATAGCTCTCAACCACGGGCAGAGGCTCCGGTTT
>DASWTL010000322.1:0-1587 GCA_036402155.1 Sphingobacteriaceae bacterium
CAGCTCGAACTATTTAAAAAATTGGAAGGTAATTATAGCCGGATGAAGAACATTGTACAGGAAGTATTATCATCTTTTAAAGTTACTCAAAAGGCTTAATCAGCATGAATCTTAAAATTCCATATATTAAGGATCTGGCGGGCCCGGATCTGTTATCGGCCTCCTTGTTTCTTGATACGTTGAGTAAGAATTATATTACAAATGTTCCCTGGCCACAGTATAAAAATAAACCTGATGTAAGTTTCGCCATTTGTTATACTGATGAGAATATTCTGCTTAAGTATTATGTTCACGAGGATTCATTCAGGGCATTATATAAAACTCATAATGATCCTGTTTATAAGGATAGTTGCGTAGAAGTATTTATATCATTTGATGAATCGGGGTATTATAATCTTGAGTTTAATTCTTTAGGCACATGCCTGGCTGCCTTTGGGAAAAACAGGAACGAAAGGACGCCATTATCAAAAGAGATCATTGAACAAATAAAAAGTCAAACGCTGATAACCGCTGAAAGTAACAGAAGCGGTCAGTTCATACAATGGGAATTGACGTTAATTATTCCATTTGGAACGTTTTACAATCATCATTTCACTTCCCTGAAAAACCAGGTATGCAGTGTAAATTTTTATAAATGCGGAGACGAATTGCCGGAACCACATTACCTGGCATGGAATAATATTATATCAAAAGAACCAGATTTTCATTTGCCCCAATATTTTGGTAAAGCAGAATTTATTTAATAAAAAAGATTGTTATGAAAAAAATAGTACTCCTGACTCTTGTCATATCTTTTAACCTGCTGGTTGGAGATAGTATTGCTCAAAATGGTCCTCGAACAGGGAACACAGGCATTTCTATTATTCCACAGCCTCTTCATTTAAAAACCCTTTCCGGCAAATTTATAATATCCTCCGGAACCCGGATTGTGGTGGATAACAATAATCAAGACCTGAGAACCATAGCACAGCAGCTCTCAAAAAATTTGGAAGAAACTTCTGGAATTAAGCTTCCGGTTATTTCTGCAACATCAGGATCTGTTAAAAATGCTATTGTACTTACTTTAAAATCGGCTTCCGACACATTAGGTACAGAAGGCTATCAGCTCTCTGTAAACGCCGGGGGGATAGTTATCAAAGCATCTAACCCTCATGGCGTCTTTTATGGTGTTCAATCTCTCAATCAGTTACTACCGGTTAACATCAATAAAAACCTGAAAACAGTTTCTATTCCGGCAGTTCAAATTACCGATAAACCCCGCTTTGAGTGGAGAGGATTAATGCTTGATGTAGGACGGTATTTCTATTCTGTAGATTTCATCAAAAAGTATATCGACTATTTAGCGATGCACAAAATGAATACCTTCCACTGGCACCTTACTGAAGATCACGGTTGGAGAATTGAAATTAAAAAGTACCCGAGACTCACTGAAATAGGCGCATGGAGAGCAGGAACACAGTTTAGCCGCTTTCCGGGCCATGTTGATAAAAATCCCCACGGCGGCTACTACACACAGGATCAGATAAGGGAAGTTGTAGCGTATGCGCAAAAGAAGTTTGTAAATGTAATTCCTGAAATTGAGATGCC
>DASWTL010000323.1:0-3264 GCA_036402155.1 Sphingobacteriaceae bacterium
ATATCGATATCTCTAAAAAGTTAGCTAAGTTTTACAATAAAGAAAGTGGTGGCTTGGAAGCCAATGATATAGTAGAAAAGCTACTTTTAAAGCGAAAAAGGATAATTCATAAGGCAGAAAATAAGCTTTTAACAACACAGAGAATTCTAAGGTCTCGCTTCGAAAAGGACAACAATTTGAATTATACATTCGTGTACGTTCCTGAAGGAAAATTACCTGAAGATTTAGTTGAAGAAAGTGAGGGGGAAGATGATGTAAAGATTATCAATCTCTACACGAAAGCTATTGGGGAGATTGATGATTCGATTATGGTTAATCAATTCATAAGTGGCATGTTCGATAGAAATGAAGTGCTTGAGCAATTTAAAGTTGGAAAGATCCAGGTTATTGCATCAATGAAATGCCTAGACGAAGGAGTCGATATTCCACGCGCCGAACATGCCATCTTTTGTTCGAGTACTGGTAACCCCAGGCAATTCATTCAAAGAAGAGGCAGAATACTTCGAAAGCATGCTCAAAAAGACATCGCAATTATCCATGACTTGGTCGTTGTTCCAGATTTAACAGAGTCCAACGTCAATTCGGATACTTTTAAAACAGAAAGAAGCTTAGTAGAGAAAGAACTAGAGAGAGTAATGTACTTTGCATCTTTAGCTATTAATCCTTACGAAACCGAAAGAGTATTTGAAGAAGTCTGCGAACACTACGACCTTAACATTTATACCATTCACAATAAACTAAAGAACCAATGACCAAAGAAGAAATATTAAGGGCGTTTTTAAGCGACGATCTTTTTATTGAAAAAGGATACCTAAAACCTAACGAAGCTGCGACCTTTAAATGGTCACCTGGAACCAATAACAATCTAATAGAAGTTCTAAAAATCGCAATTGACGGTGAAGTTGCAAACGAAAGCGCAAATATTGTTGAAAGGAAGATTAATAGCCATTTAAATAAGGTGCAATGATATTACAAAGTATAGAACTAAATAACTTCATGTGTTATGCCGGTAACAATAAATTTAATTTTACCGAGGGTATAAATGTAATAATTGGAGACAATGGTTATGGAAAATCAAAACTCTTTGATGCCTTTTACTGGGTGATGTATGACCAATGTTTTGACACTTCTAAAAAGAAGTTCGTTCCTACAAATACGCTAAAAAAGCTATTGGTTTCTGACAAAGCAATAAGCGAAACAGAGGAAGGAATCATATTAACTTCCGTTTCTCTAACTTTCCACAACACGGAGAAAGACAGCGTTTACATCCTAGAAAGGAAATACCAGGTGAGGAAAATTTCTGATGGAATTGTTGAAGATCAAGGGAGTGAAGAAATCGTGCGATACAAGGAACTGTCGTATCTCACCGCCCGGGAAGTTACCGATTTCGATCAGATAGAATCAATTAAACGGGCAATCCTGCCTGATAACATCAAGCCATATATGTGGTTTCAAGGTGAGCAAGTCGAGTCAATAATTGACTTCAACAAAGAAAATACCTTAACTCAAGCGATCAACGTTTTATCGAACATAACAAAGTTTGATAATATCATTGAAGTAGCCGATTCATTAAAAGAGTCATCCACTAAAGAGTTGAATAAAAAACAAAGAGATTTAAGTGGTGATAAATCAAAAAGCGAAAGCCTTGAGCTGCAACGACAGGATTTGCTAGCACGTATAAAAGCCTTGGAACTGCAAGAATTACAAATAAAAGACAACCTTGCAACCGCCGAGGAAAAATCGGAAACATTGCTTAATAAACGAGCCGAGGCCGACAAGATTCGCGTATTAGAGGAACGTAGAAAAGCAATAGAGCGCAATCTACGAGATACTCAAGACGAATTGAATGAAGAACAAAAAAACCTACATAAACGGATGTTCACTAATAAGTGGATTCTAAAAGGGACGGAAAACTTGTTTGAAGAATATTCAAAAGTATATAACGACTTTGAACAGAAAAAGCTTTTTAGAAAGGCCGAAATACAAGTACGTATTGATGCTGAGAATGAACTCAACAAATCGATATTCCAGCTCCCTATTGATGTTCCTGAACCTATTCACTTACAGAATATGCTCACTATGGAAAAGTGCTTAGTGTGCGACCGGGAGGCTCCTAAGGAATCTGCTCCATGGATTAATATGCAAAAGTTGTTGGAAAGGTCGAAGACTAAAATAAAGACATTGGAAGAAGAAGACTTAACGCTTCACGACTTCAGTGCCGACCTGAAAAAACTCTATCAAAATGGCTTAGGTTTAAGTCATAACATAAGAAGCGTAGACGACGACATTGCAAGCACCTTTAGACGAATCAAAAAGATAGATAAACGAAGAAAAAGCCTATCTGAGGACCTTATTAAGCTCGAATCAGAAGTTAACAGCCTTATAGTGGACGTATCCCTCACTCCCGACCAAGCAAATAACCTATTAAACGAATACGCTTCACAAAATGAACTAGCAAAACGGTCACAACGCGAAGCTGATTCAGTTGGACATACAATAAGCGGAAAAAAAGAAGAGCTAATAAGTATCGAAAAGCAGTTAAGCAATTTGGTTACTGGTGAAATTCCCGCTTATCTTAATGAAAAAATAAAGGTTCTCGACGAATTTTTTCAGGTAGCACATAGTACTCGCAAACGAGTATTTCAACAATTGGTAGGAATGCTCGAAACTGAAGCTAACAAGCATTATCTGGAAATGACTCAAGGGAATTTGTCGGCTCGAGGAGTGATTCGTTTTAAGCAGCTTAGTAATGGAAAAAATTACATGCCAGAACTTGTTGATGAAAGTGGGAATGTGCTTTTACAACTAAATACCGGAAATATTATCCTTATAAAATTAGCTACCATAATGGCGATAATTTCAGCGAGGCAAGGTTCTAGAGCTACAGATTTATATACCTTAATTACGGACGCACCGATGTCAGTCTTCGGAGAGGATTATACCATAGGTTTTTGCAAAACAGTAAGTAAGGTTTATAGACAAAGCATTATAATGAGTAAAGAATTCTATAGAAATGAAAAGCTAAGAAGAGAGCTTCTGACAAATAGGGAAATCAAACTGGGCAAAGTTTATCAAATTACGCCTTCTATTGAAGAAAACAGTCGCACCAACAGAAACAGCCTAGCCACCAATATTAAATCTCTAAATTAATGGAACTACTAAAGCGTATAAAAGACAGGGCACCAGAGTACGATGCGCAGTATTATCAAATGATATTAGACTTTACTATTGAGCAAGGCTCAACTATGGGAACGAGCTCTGAAT
>DASWTL010000324.1:0-22410 GCA_036402155.1 Sphingobacteriaceae bacterium
GAAAAACTGCAGGAAAAATGTCATTAACAACAACCGGATGTGCATCCCATCCACATCGGCATCTGTTGCTATAACAATATTATTATATCGTAACCCATCTAGCCCGTCTTCAATATTCAAAGCATGCTGCAGGAGGTTAAACTCCTCATTTTCATACACGATCTTCTTTGTCAAACCATAACAGTTCAACGGTTTACCTTTCAGGCTGAATACTGCCTGGGTCATCACATCTCTTGATTTGGTAATAGAGCCGCTTGCCGAATCACCCTCTGTGATGAAAAGTGTGGTATCCTGTCTGCGCTCATGGGTATCATCAAAATGGAGCTTGCAATCGCGCAGTTTCCTGTTATGCAGGGATGCCTTTTTTGCCCGCTCATTGGCAAGCTTTTTAATTCCTGCAATATCTTTACGTTCGCGTTCCGATTGCAAGATGCGCTTTAGCAAGGCATCAGCAACATCAGCATGCCGATGCAGGTAATCATCCAGTTCTTTTTTTACGAAATCATTTATAAACGTGCGGACAGTAGGACCATCGGGACCAACATTCTGCGACCCCAGTTTTGTTTTAGTCTGTGATTCAAACACAGGTTCCTGCACACGGATTGATATTGCCGCTACAATAGAAGACCGCACATCGGAAGCATCGAATTCTTTCTTATAAAATTCACGGATGGTCCGTACTACCGCTTCACGAAAAGCTGCCTGGTGCGTTCCGCCCTGCGTGGTATGCTGCCCGTTAACAAATGAATAATATTCTTCCCCATAGGATTGGCCATGTGTCATGGCGATCTCAATATCATCACCTTTCAGATGAATAATAGGATAACGGATGTTTTCGGTATCGCTATTCTTTACTAAAAGGTCATATAGACCCCGCTCAGAGAAAAACTTCTGCCCGTTAAAATTTATAGTTAATCCGGCGTTCAGGAAAACATAATTCCATATCATGTTCTCTACAAACTCGGGGATAAACCGGTAATGCCTGAAAATAGTCTCATCCGGATAGAACGTTACTGAGGTTCCATTCCGCTGAGTGGTTTCTGTTTCCGGCTGATCGTTTACTAATTCTCCTTTTTCAAATTCAGCACGCTTGGTTTTACCATCCCGGTACGACTGAACAACAAAATTATTGGAAAGCGCATTTACAGCCTTTGTACCAACTCCGTTAAGTCCTACTGACTTTTGGAATGCCTTGGAATCATATTTTCCGCCGGTATTGATCTTGGAAACACAGTCAATTACTTTTCCTAACGGGATGCCTCGTCCATAATCACGAATGCTAACCTTATGATCATTTACATTGATCTCGATAGTCCGCCCCGCCCCCATCACAAATTCATCAATAGAATTATCCATGATCTCTTTCAGAAGCACATATACCCCGTCATCATAAGCAGAGCCATCTCCCAACTTACCGATATACATTCCCGGGCGGAGCCGGATATGCTCCTTCCAATCTAAAGAGCGTATACTGTCTTCACTATAACTTATGTTTTCTGTAGCCATATTTATAAGGATAATACAAAATTAAAACTTTCAATGCATCATACACAGTAAACTTTCCACACAGGGCTAACAACTTAAGAAAGGTTGTACAGTATCAACCAGTGTACACAAAATTCCGTTAATGTATATTAGACTGTACGCATAAAAGTTCACTTCATTGAAAATTTAATACCCCTTAAGAAACTAAATTCTCATTAAAAACAGATAATTATCTTATAAAAAGAGGATTAGAACGGCTTTTTTAAAATATTCTGTTGATTATTCTGCTCAAAAAATAAATTGGTACAGAATTCGATTATAGGTTATCACAAACATGTTAATCATGGCAGTGATCAAAAAGAAAGTAATTGGAGAAAACCCGGATAAAGAAAAACAAGAATGGGATAACCCGGTGAATCCGGAAAAAGCCGGGGATGAACGTGCCTTTGAACAATTAAAAAGACAGGCTAAAGAAGCTGAACGCCGAAAAGAAAATTTAACGGAAATTCCTGAAGAATTAAAAAAGACAAAAAAATAACACACACCATAACAAACTTAAATCGACACACATGGAAAAGCTAAACATTACACCGGCAATGAAATTAACTGAAAGATTTGACCAGCAGTTACTTGCGCTGTTATCTGAAGATTTAAAATCTGTAAAACCAGTAAACAGTAAGTTATTAGCGAATGCTACCTTTAACCAGGCATTTCCAATAGCTTCCTGATATAAACAATACAATCGTTCTTTATACCTAGTTAAACAACAAGTGTGGGTCCCCTTTGCGGGACTTATTTTTTGCCCTATTATTTAATTAGCCATGAGTAAAAAAGGTGTTGGCATTAAAAACCGGTATTCATTTCTGTACAGAAATGGTCTGTCACTCTTCTTTGTTACCATAATGATCCTTACTCTGGGGGGGCAGGCCTACACCGGTTGGAAGGAACATAATAAAGATCTTGAAGAAGAGCATGTTCCACCTATTGCGTTTGCAGAATATTTTAATACGGGACATTTTTACCAGGCAACATTCGAAAACTGGGAAAGTGAATTTCTTCAAATGGCCATGTATGTAATATTAACCATTCATTTGCGTCAGCTCGGATCGTCTGAATCAAAAAAACTTGGTGTTAGTGAAGAGGTTGACAGAAAACCAAAACCACACCCCAATGCACCGTGGCCTGTTAAAAAAGGTGGATGGATATTAAAAATATACAGCCAATCTCTTTCCCTGGCTTTCTTCCTGCTTTTTATTATAAGCTTTTGGCTTCATGTAGAGGGAAGTATGAAATTATAACGAAGAGCAAAGGCTAAAGAATCAACCTGAAGAAACCTTCACTGAATATCTTTCAAATACCAGGTTATGGTTTGAATCGTTTCAGAACTGGCAAAGCGAGTTCCTTTCGGTAGCTTCCATTGTATTCCTATCCATATACCTTAGGCAGCAAGGCTCACCTGAATCAAAACCTGTAGATGCTCCGAACTTTGAGACAGGATCCGGTTAATTACCGGCCAAAATCATCCTGCACCCTTACAATGTCATCCTCATCAGAAGGCTGTTCCGCATCAGTATGCTGCCATATTTCGGCCAGAATCCCCCAGTCATCAAGTCCAACAAGACGATGACGTTCACCCTGCTTCAATGTGATTACATCTCCTTTTGAGTATTTTTTCAGCTCTCCTTCAGTATCTGTATGGCTTGTAACCACACCGGCTTCACCTTCAATCACAGTCCATATTTCGGCCCGGCGATGATGGTATTGCCATGACAACCGCTTACCGGGAGCTACTACCAGTATCTTCGGACTTAATTTACCTGAGATCTTTAACTCTTCTACCGGGATACTATTAAAATAGGTATCTGCAAACTTCTGCGCCTGTTCCTCATCAATTACAAAGAATCCACCCCACGGACGGGTATCATCGTGATTATCAATGTTAAAACCCAGCTCTTTTAACTGATTTGCGATTTTACTGAATACTTGTGATTTTGAATCTGATGAACTCATAATAATGTTTGTATTAATAACGGCAACATGGTTTAATGCTACCTGCAGATGAACAGGGGAGCAAATATATAAAATTGGAATTAATCAGTTTCTTCAACACCAGCTTAGGTGGTTTGTTGAAAGAAAAATTAAAGGTCCCTAAAATTCTAAAGTCTGCTGGTATTCTAAGCCGGTAAAAACACCAATTTTTATTTATTAAAAACCAAATCAATAAACGATGGTTTATTTCAGATTACTTCATGCAATTATTTCCTCAAACCTCTTCTAACTTATATTTTCTTTCCGGTGGCGGAGAGATGGGTCGATTAACCAGAGACTTTGATTGGTCCTCAACACCGGTAGGGAGTCCGGATCATTGGCCACAAAGCTTACGCTTAACCCTTTCAATGATTCTTTCTTCAAAATTTCCTATGTTTTTATGGTGGGGCGAAGATCTGATCCAGTTTTATAATGATGCTTACCGGCCAAGTCTGGGAAATAATGGTAAACACCCTCTGGCCCTGGGTCAGAAAGCAGAAGACTGCTGGCCCGAAATATGGCCTATTATATATCCATTAATTAAGCAGGTGCGCGAAACAGCCCAGGCTACCTGGAGTGAAGATCAGTTGGTACCTATTTTTAGAAATGGGAAGATCGAGGATGTTTACTGGACTTTTGGATATAGTCCGATTTTCGAAGATTCTAGTGATGTTAAGGGCGTACTGGTGGTTTGTACCGAAACAACAGAAAAGGTTAAATCACTAAAAGCTTTAGAGGAAAGCGAAAAGCGCTTCAGGACAATGGCTGAAAGTAGTGCTATCTTAATAGCGGTAGCTGATGAAACCGGGCACGCCACCTACTTTAATAAGGCCTGGGTTGACCTTACCGGAAGGCCAGTGGAAGATCTATTTAATTTCGGATGGAAAGATTTGCTTCATCCGGATGACAGGGAACCCTACATGACCATCTACATGAATGCGCTTGGTAAAAGGGAGTCGTTCTCAAGTGAATTCCGCATTCAAAATAAAAATGGCGATTACCGGTGGTTATTGGCTTCTGTACCACCCCGTTTTCACGCTGACGGTACTTTTGCCGGATATATCAGCTCATGTATAGATATCACAGGTCGAAAAATTGCGGAAGAAAAACTTAAGAAGAGAGGTGAGCTGGTACGCAGCATGGTAGACAGCGCACCGTTCCCGATAAGCGTTTACAGTGGCCGGGAAATGCGTATCGAGTTGGCAAACCAGGCTATTTTAGATGTGTGGGGAAAAGGGAATGATGTGATCGGTAAATTATATGCCGACGTGTTGCCGGAACTGGATAAACAGGAAATATTTTCCCAGCTGGACCAGGTATACACCACGGGTATCCCATATCATGCCCGAAATCAAAGAGTAGATCTTTTTGTTGACGGACGGCTGCAGCCATATTATTTTAATTACAGTTTCACCCCCATGCATGATGATCAGGGCAACATATACGGGGTTATGAATACTGCCGCGGATATCACTGATCTTAACCTGGCCAAGCAAAAAGTTGAAAAAAGTGAGGAAAACCTCCGTAACATGATATTACAGGCGCCGGTTGCCATGTGCATCCTGCTGGGGCCAAACCACAATATTGAGGTTGCAAATGAATTAATGATCCAATTATGGGGAAAACGGGCCGCGGATGTATTGAATAAGCCGGTTTTTGAAGCATTACCGGATGCAAAACAACAAGGCCTGGAACAACTTCTGGATAACGTTTACAATACGGGTGAAACCTACCGGGCCAATGAACGCCTTGTTGCATTAGTACGCAATGGCAATCCTGAAGATGTGTATCTCAACTTCGTGTACGAACCGTACCGGGCAACAGACGGTACAATTTTGGGAGTCTTAGCCATTTCGACAGAAGTAACAGAACAGGTATTAGCAAGACAAAAGATCGAAAAGAACGGTGCAGAACTTTTAGAAATAAAGAACCGTCTGGAATTGGAACTTGAAGCCGGCAAACAGCTTCAGCAACAAAAGGATGATTTCATTGGCGTGGCCAGTCATGAACTTAAGACCCCACTAACTGCCCTGAAAAGTTCTATGCAGCTATTAAACCGCTGGGTTAAAGAAGAGCCGTCTTCTTCCAAAATTCAAACGCTCATTAATCTGTCTAACACCAGTATAAGCAAGTTAAACAATCTGCTGGAAGAGCTTTTAAACGACACAAAAATCAATGAAGGACAGCTACAGCTGAATAAAAGCAATTTTAATGTGTCTGAAATGATCAATGAATGCTGCGATCATATCCGGGCTATGGGATCGCATGAAATAGTAGCGAAAGGTGATCTGGACCTGGAGGTTTATGCAGACAGACCCCGGATAGACCAGGTAATTATTAATCTGGTTAATAATGCTGTGAAATATGCTCCTAAATCAAAAAAGATTACTGTCTTAATAGAACGAATGGATAAACAGGCCCGCATTTCTGTTATTGATAAAGGGCCCGGAATTCCGGGAGAAAAACTCCCTCATATTTTTAAAAGATATTACCGTGTTGATACTTCCGGAATTCAGTATTCAGGATTAGGGCTTGGATTATTCATTTCCTCTGAAATTATTCACAGACATGGTGGAAAAATCGGGGTTGACAGCGAACAGGGGAAAGGTAGTACCTTCTGGTTTACGATACCGGTTGTAGCTGAGAAATAGCCTGTGCGGAGAAGCCTGGAATAAAAACACTTAATACTTCCCGTCTAATAGGTTACATGGTAATCCCCCTTTATTGGTTTGCCGGACCATACTTTTTGAGATGTCCATTCCGTTTTAGGCGCTGTCCAAAACTCATCCGATGCAGGTAATCCAAGTGGCAGAAATCCTAAGGAACTCATATATAAACTCCCTGTAGTATGATAGTAATCTGCTGTTTGGGGCTGGTATCCGCATACGCCAAATTGCAGCCACCCATTTTTATCAAAAGTGCCTGGAGCTTCATATAGCTTCTTCATCACCGCTGTTAAAGCACATCTTACCTGTCCGGGAGTCAGCCCTTCGGGCAGCTGATGATTTAATGCCAGCTGGGCCAGCGGCTGGAAAGCGGCTATCCTGTAGATCATAGACCGGCCAATCACCGGATAAGTACCGTCAGGTGCAATCATACGCTCTAAAAGAAATGAATACCGCTGCATCCGTTTCAGCGCCTGGTCATATTCCTCTTTCTTTATTTTTCCCTTGCTGCTGTAAATCTGAAGTATGTCTGTTAGCATGGAATGTATAACATACCCGTTGTAATAATCTATTGCCAAACCCGGACCATCACTATACCAGCCGTCACCCTGGTACCACTCCTGCATTTTCTGTATGGCCAGATCTATGCGCATCGGAATATAGTCTTCATCATTATAAAGCAGGAACGTCTCTACCATTGCATCAAACAGCACCCAGTTATTGTATGCATGCCGCACTCTTCTGAGTTGCTTTAGTTCGGTGATCAGACGGGTTTTTGTGGTATTGTCAAGAGGCACCCATAAGGCTTCGGGAGCTCTCAGAAGCGCATGGCATAAATAAGCTGCATCAACCATGTGTTGAGCCTGAGTACGAAAATTTAAATAATCCGGAGTTGCAGGATCTACCGCATTCGTTATTCCCTGCAGGGTATCGGCGCGCATTCTTTTTCTCAGCTTTCCCTCTTGTGTAGCATCATCTGCCAGGGTTAACCATGGCGCCAGGCCGGCAACAGTTCTGCCAAAGGCTTCCAGGTATGCCACCTCTGCCGGGTTGCCCCGGTATCCTGCAGCCTTTTCCACAGGCATTACTTTCTTAAGGGTATTATTAGCTATATTTTTTATAACAGGTTCCGATATGCGCATCAGCAGGTTTACCCAGTACGCACGATCTGATGGGTCTGCAATTCCCGGATTGGGCAAATAGCCTTCAAATGTTACCGGGTTGAAAATTCCTGCTGTTCCCGCCACAGGAATCATCTTCATAAAGCTTCTTCTTTTCATAACTTGTTTGATTCATATCCAGCCCGGGCTTAAAAGGAATACAAGAAAAATCATGTCCTATATTCTAAAAATTAAGACCATGCCCGGATACCTTAAAAAAAATCAAGGTAGAGAATCCAACAAGCATCTGCTTAGTGCTTTATGGTTAAAATTTTATCATTTATGATACTTAAAGGGTGGAGAAAGGATGTTATGTTGGCGCTGGGCGGACTTGTAAGCACTAAAGTTCACCGGACGTTCAAAAATTGGATTTAGCTCGGGAAATTAATTGGAATTTCTAACCTGGGGAATTATCTTTAACGTTTTGCAGCTTGCCGAAGGCGGGGCTTTCGAAGCACCATCTGTCAAGCTACGATTAATGTTTATTCGGAGCCGAAAGTTTCTGCCACCACGAACGCCCCGCTTTTGGCAAGGTGCTGTTAGTACCAGTTATTTTTTCTTCTGTCTCAGGAAACCACCAACCCTCGTGTTTATGTTTATATTCTTTTCCTCTGTCGTCAATAATTATTATTTCGCAAGTAAATGGATTTTCGCTGTATCTGTTGTCACCTGCATAAGGTCGCATTTTTAGTAAGTCAAATTCTATTGTCATTGTCGCACTACTTACAAAGTCCATTGTCGACCCACTGTTTTTAACAAGGTCAGGAAACCATTTATTCCAATTTTCAATTGAGCCGCGAATTGTTTCAGTAAGTAATAAGTCTGGGCTTGCAGTGTTTTTTAGAATATCAACCTCAAGACGATTGATGTTTGTCTTGCGAGCTTGTTTTAATAAATGTCCAAGGAAATAGTCGTCACCAATGTAATTCATTAAGCTAATGAAGGAATGCCCAAAGTTGTGTGAAACACTTTTTAATGGTTTATGACTGGTCATTATTTATTTCTTTGTAAACTTCTTCAAAATGTAATTACATGCTTCATTCTCGTCTGTGAAGTTTTTAATTGAATGCTTTTCTCCTCTTTCTTTATAATAAACTTCATATTCTATTGTGTACTTCCCTCGTTTCATAGTCAACGCCACTTTATCGTTGTCGTCTGTCGAACCATAAAATCCGTGCAGATAATATTGGTCTGTCGGAATTTTCAATTCTGTCAATTTATTATGGAGTTCTTCGATTGTCATTATAATTGGTACTAACGGATGGGGCTTTGCGTTCGGGCGGGTTTCGGAGCACTAAACTGTCAACCTGCACTGAACTTGAATAGAAGCGAAACGCTCAAAGTTTGCACGTCACCCCGCCTGACGCAAAACCCGTGTTACCTGCTGCCCGATTCTTTGCACGATGGAGTGTCTGTCGGAAAAAGTAGTCAATTTGTTTAAGGGGATTTATTTTCATTGCTATGTCAGTTCAAATCCTTTTATAATTATCTGGCTGGGAGGGCTTCCATCATCAGGTATTGGTATAATTAAATCTTTTCTGTTCTCTGGATTCACCAAACCCCATAAAATACTAATCCGGTTATATTTATTCTTTAAGAAGACTTCCATTTGTCGAGGATTACATGGGAGAGGTTCTAACTTAATAATTTCTCCTGTTTCAATTTCAACAAATGAAAGGGTTAACATATTTTCCTCGAGAGTGCCAATTAGTTTTAGTTCTTCATTCTTAAAATTTTGAATAAGTCCAATATGGCCTTTAGAATCTATGTTACCCATATTATAGGCAAATACAATTGCTGGCAATTCTTTATCAACAGGAAAAGAAAAGCGCACGTGGTCAGCCTTGGCATACGAGGCTTTAATCTCATTTTTTATATGTCTTCTTAAAGCCAGTGAATTAAATTTCTCTTCGGGAATGCAGCAATCAATTACTTTCTTTCCGCTACCACAAAAGCAAGGGTCTGTCTTACTTAACAAAGATTTTTTTATAACAAACTCTGCGTCTTCACCTGATTCAAGATTAATGCTCTCACCATCCAAAGCCCTTTCAAACTCCTTCATTTTTTGTTTCATCATTTCCTTTTCTTTGTCGGAAATGTCTCTGTTCCAATTACTCCTTTCAGGATAATTGAAAAACTCTTTCCAAAGTTGAAAGGTTATTGAAGAATCAATAATTGGCGGAACATTTTTAAATTTTCTTCTTTCTTCAATTTCAAGAGTGTTCAGAAAAGCAACAATATTTTTTAAATCTTCTTTTAATGCTGGTCCTACGATAAATCTTTGATAGTCCTGAAGTAAAAGAGGAACAAGATTTTTATGAACCTTATCATTGGAAGTAAAAATATTTCCGAATGGTAAGTAATAGAGATATTCTAAATCTACTCTGTTTGTTGGTCGAGTTCCAATTAAACCACTTGTCAAGCCGTAAAGAAATAATGTGTCAACCTTTAAGCAATGGAAAGCGAAAGGGGCAAAGTCTTTTATCAAGGGTTTGCCCTCTTGATTCCATCTTCCGAATATCTGAACGCTGGTCATAGCATCAATGTCATAGTTCTGAAAAAGAGAAATCAAAAGGAACTCTTGTGTCGCTGGTGATGTAATAATTTCAGTTACAAATTTGTTCAACTCTTGGAAGTCGGCAAACTTTATTGTTGCATCTGAGCTTAAAGACTTTTTTAACCTCTCAAGTAAATCTTCTTGAGTTGTCGACATCCGCCAAAGCGCAGAGAGTTCATGGTCTGCTTCGGTAAAATTTCCATCTTTCCATTTATAGATTGATTTTTCTTCTTCTGTTTCTTCAATTAAATATCCTCGCATTCCACTTTCAGATGCAACAGCTTTCTTTATTCCTACATGTGGCCTGCCGTCAAAGGAAATTGGGTTGCCTAAAAGGTCACCTCTAAGCAAAACCTTGTAATGTAAGTTTACAACTGTCTCCATCGGAAACAGTTTGTTTGCAAAGTCCTTAACTCTGTCTTCGGGTGGTGCTTTTCCTTCTTGCGCTTCTTTTTTTAAGTCGCCTAAGATTTCCATTGTCAGCACAGGAGTAATTATGTGCTTGTAATAGCAGCTCAACCTAAACAACTCGTCAAAACTCAACGATTGAAATGTGGATTTGTCTATTACTATTGAAATGTCCATTGTTCGATTCTTGCAGTCAGTTTCATGTTAGCACGGTCGTCACGGGTTGCAGGTAACGTTTTGCAGCTACCCGAAGGTGGCGATTTCGATGCACTTCACTGTCAACCAAGCAGAAACTTTGATAGAAGTACAAAGCTTGATTTAACCACTGAACCGCCACTTTTGGGTAGGTGCTGTTAGCTGTTGTTTTTTCTTTCTTCTTCGTCAAGTTTCGTTATTAAATCGTAAAAGTCTTTATATTGGTCTTGAACTTCGTCTGCGATTTCATGGTCCCATAAAACAATTGGATAATTCTTGTCGGCTTGATTTCTGTTGGTATCAAAGCAAAGAACTCCCCAGTCGCTCCAGTCTGCAAATGGAATATACCCTTTTTCAATTAAGTATTCTGTTGGATAACCGTCAAAAATCATTTCTGTAAGTCTCGCTCTCCATGTATTAACTGGATGTCTACAGAATGAAACTTCTGAAATGTGAAGTTCATAGAAATGCTTATGCTTTAAAAACGTCTTGTAGTCGTCAGGCAGCTCATATCCAATCCTGCTTTCAATTTCTAAAATTTCACCTTCCGTTACTTTGCTTTCAATTGGAAACCAAATACGCCATTCTTCACTTTTGTCTTGTGTTGGGTCTGACATTTCGGTTTCAATTTGTATTGGCAACTTATTGAGTTCAATGTCTACCCACTTTTTCAGATAGGTATCAATTATATTTTTTATCGTTTGCTCTTTCATGTCTGTGTCGTTCTAAAATAACAGCTAACGGTTTAGGGCTTTGCGTACGGGCGGGTTTCGGAGCACAAAACCGTCAACCAGCACTTCACTTGGATAGAAGCACAAAGCTCCAAGTTTGCACGTCACCCCGCCTGACGCAAAACCCGTGTTATAGCCAGTTTTTCTTCTCATCGTATTGTTATCCAGTCGGTTTTTGTCGTTAGCCGTTTAGGTTTTGATGGAACTTCTAATTCAGCATATTCGCCAATTTGTGTTTTTTCATCTGTAATAAAAACAAAATCCCAACCATTTATTTCGTCTTGATAAAACTCCCCACTATTCATTAAGTCTTGTTCAACTGTCAAGTCGGGATAGTTTTGAATTAAATCGCTAACTGTTGAGTTTGGATTGAGTCCATTTGTCGTTTGCAATTTTTTATGGACAGCCACAATAAAAAGTAAAGTGTCAGTCTCAAGTTTTGGTATTAGTCCAAAGATTAGTTCATCACCCGAATAATACAAATATGCTGGGCTTCCACCATCAAAACCAAAATTTGTCGCTTCGTCAACTTTTTTAGTAAGCCCAGTAAATTGTTGTTCTGCTTCCTTAAGTGTCATTCCGATTTTTATGCTTCCCAATTGACCTTTTAAAATCTTGAATTTGTCAAAGTCAACTGGACTTTCGGGTTGCTTCTCAATTGTCAAGTCCGTTGTAGTCTCATTGTTTTTGGTATTGGTTATCGAATTGCAACCAATCAAAAGGAGTCCAATTAAAAGGGTCAACATTAAGTTCATTGTCGTGTCGTTCTAAAATTGGCTATAACTAGTTGCTATACGCTATACCCATAGCGTATATATTTCGATTAAATTAAATATTTTTTTTCTTAATAACTTCTTAATTAAACTCTCAACAATATTTAATGAAAGATTATTCATACCCATTTCTAACAGTTATAGAGGTTGTTCGATTTGTCGCGTAATACGGCCTCGAAAAATTCAATATTAACGCCTCAACCCTTAGTCTCTAAATAGCTCATATAAGAACTAGGTTCCGCGACCTGCATTGAGATTGAGTTTTCTCCTTATAAAATTTAGATATTCAGATAAGTTTGGAGGAAATGCTCGACTAAAACAAATCAGGCTTTTAGATTTATCACCTAAAAGCCTGATTATCAATGTGGAGAATATCGGAGTCGAACCGATGACCTCTTGCATGCCATGCAAGCGCTCTAGCCAGCTGAGCTAATCCCCCATTATATTTTTATCACAACCGCTAACCTTCCCGATATTCATCGGGACGCTCTAGCCAGCTGAGCTAATCCCCCATTATATTTTTTATCACCACCGCTGAACTTCCCGATTTTCTTCGGGACGCTCTAGCCAGCTGAGCTAATTGCCAGGGAAGTGGGCAAAAGTAATTAAAAGAAGATTGAATTCAAAGGATCATTTTAAATCCTGTTTTTAGTCCTATCTCCAGGCTAATCGGTCTATTATTAAAGAATTTGATGCCTTTCAATCATCATTAGCTGGTTACATATTTTGCAGACAGAAGTAATAACAATGCGCGTTCTGCTTTGGCTTCAGAAAAATTATCTTTCAGCAACTGATTGACCTCTTCATTTTTAAATTTCATTGCTGCAATTTGAAGCATCTGGAAAGATGCCATTTCCAAACTCTCAATGCTTTGTAAATAATAAATAATGGCCATATCCTGAAGCTCCTGGTTACCGTTCTGATCCTTTACACTGGAGAAGAGTTCTTCAATCATACCTTTAAAGCCCTTTGCATATTGCAGGGTGTAAGTTTCTCCCAATATCTGGTAAATCTCGCGCATTCTGTCTATCTGGGCTTGAATGGAATCGATAGTATTATTTATGGCAATCTTTAAATCAGGAAACGTGGAAAGACCAGCAATTTCAGGCAGTTGCTGAATTAAATATTGTTTCGCACAAAAAATCCTATCTAAATGCGAAATGAAAAACCTTTGAACGTTTTCTATTCCTAATTGAATTTCATCAGGTTTACTTTCTGTTAGTTCCTTTGGTTCATCCATATAATTTATAAGTATTAAAATCTCAAATCTAATCTGATACAGAAATAATAGTAGTTGATGAGAATAATTCTCAGCGCTATCCGGCTCTTAACAGGTGCCTTACCTGTTCAGATAGCTGACCAATTGTAAAAGGCTTCTGAACACAGGCATCAGCGCCGCATTTCAAAGCAATCTCCTGAATATCCGGTTCTGCTGATACGATGATAACCGGCAGGTCTCTGGTTGCAGGTTGTGACTTAAGATGAGCGCATATTTCTGCCCCGGTTTTTGAAGAACCGGTAATTCTCAAGTCTAATATAATTAAGTCGACATTTAACGTGGTTCTATTGACAATCTCATCTCCCGAAGTTGCAGTGATTACATCAAAGCCCTCTTCCAAAAGAATGAAATTTATAATTTCAATTATATCAGGATCATCATCTATGACTAAAATCCGCTGCTTCATACAGTTATTTTAAATGCGTATACAGTTCAATACCAAAAAGATTATTTTGTTTTAACTTATGAAAATGAAAATCGACCGTCGCTTATAAGTGTCACTTATTGAAGCTCTTAAAATCCTACAGAATGACGATAAGATCGAGAACCTCAGGGTGACCACCGCAGCCGCCCCGGTCGGGACCGGAAGTTTATTTTAACAAAGCTCTTCTTGCCGACATTAAATATATTAAACCTACAACAGGACTCAGAAATAATAATCCCAAAGTCCAGAATACCTTACCCGTTACACCGAGTTTCGCATATCTGTTTACTTCATAAATTGCGGCACCCATAAAGCAGAACCATGAAACTATATAAATTTCTGTTATCGTCATAGCAAATTCATAGTATCGGGGAAAAGAGAAAACTGCAATTGTAAAACATGCTACTGTTAAAATGAAGCATGTCCATATAAAAACCTCTCTGTTCATTTATACTATTTGTGTAAGCATTTCTTCAGGCATACCATTCCTGACTATTTCACAGTAGTTTATATTCATAAAGCGCATATGAGTTAGGTCCGGCAAGAGTGAAAGCGATCCTGCCCAGGGCATCGGTGGTTGTCACAAAGTCTTTTCCATACCCCAGAATAGCTGTAAGTTTAATTTTCCGGTTTGCCGGAAGCCAGGTTTGAAGCAAACCCGTGCGCTGAGCGTTTAACTCTCTTATGGCAAGCATATATCCCTGATCGTTCTGTGCAGATTGGAAACCGGTCCATGAAGTACCTGATGGCTCTTCCCCTATGGGAAAGACCTGCCCGGCATGAATAGCCGTTTGCAGAGTTTGATACTTTTTAATCACCGGAGCCGCCTTAAATGCTTTTTCCGGCAAGCCGGTAGCTTCCATCCAGGCCAGGGGCTGCGCCATCATGGTTAATGCAAAACCATACTCAAAGCTTACCTTTGCAGGGGCCAGAACGTCATCTGCTGGATATTTATCCTGATTGCGGAAATTATTTAAAAACTCGATCTGCAGGTTTTGTGCCGGAACATACTTTGAAAGCATCCAGAGGTTTCGCAATGTCCAGTGCGGGTAATAGTTGCTCCAATCGGTATACCGGTTTTCCAGGAAGATATTCCCATACTGATTGAAATAATGGTACCCATACCGTTTGCCCGCAGTTACATCCAGGTTAAATACCGCCTGGTTCCCGGTAACCTGCATAACCGTATCCAGCATACTCCTGAGATTAATCTCACCCAGCTTGTCATTGATCTGCACACCATCAATTTTAAATGTTCTTACGCCATACTGCCGGTATAAATTGATCAGCACCTCTGCATCTTTCTTCCAGTTCACATAGCTGTTATCCTTGCTGGGATTAAACCAGAGGCAGGCTTCAATGCCTAATTCTTTTGCACGTTTAAAAACCGGTGCTAACCCGTTTGGAAATTTTAACGGATTAGGTTTCCAGTAATCCGGATATTCCCAGATCTTTGTCAGTTTATCGCCCACAAAGCTCAGATCTGCCGCTTTGCCGGTTTGCCATCCATCATCAAGCTGAAAATGAGTGATTCCTAAACGATGAGCAGCTTCGAGTTCCTTGATTGTGAATTTCTCACTGATCTGTTTGTCCATACTGCGGTCGCCCCAGGTATTCATCAGGATCATATCATCCCTGCCGGGTAAATGCTTGCGTATCTTTTCCTGGTAGGTTCGTAAAGCCATCAGTCGACCCAGTTCGCCGCCGCTGGCCACCCCGGTAACAAAACCATAACCCTGTGTCCATTCATTTGGCTTCAGGTCAGCAGGAGATAAACCAATGCCTGCTACCGCGATATTACCCATACGAACGGCAAAATCAAATCCGGGATAAGCCAGCTGCACGGCAGATGTTGGAGCCTCTTTGAGGATAAAAATGCCATGATCTGTTAAAAGCTCGTCGGCAAAGAGCAAATTACCCGGCAAGCGGCTTTCATTCACATATAACAACTGATTATATTCCTCTACCAGGTTATTATACCGGTCGGTAATATCGGAGAATTGTACGGCTTTCAGCCGCCAGTGTTTTCCCGGAACCGCAAGATGCTCTATTACGGGCGCTACGGCTTTGCCCTCAGCAGCGGCCTTCGCACTCTCGATATTACTGAGATCACCGGCGTTACTCACGGTGTTTATCCAGTTGCCTTTTACCGACCCTCTGAGGAATATGTCGCAGGCGATAGCCGGGGTCTTCGGATAAATACGGAATATTCTTTTCACCTGCAGTGAGCCTAGTGTAACCAGCACTTCTGCCTGAAGATGTTCGGGCGAAATGCCATTGTCAGCAACCTTACTCAGCTTTAACTGACCGTTAGCGGCTTTGCCTGCACCCTGGAAAGCCATGTCAGCTTGTTTTCCGGTTAAAAGCCACTTATGATTTGTTTTTTTATCTACCAGCTCCGCACTGCTCAGATCTCCGCTGTTCCAGTTATATTTTCTGGCAATTAAGCTATTCTCTATGGTTAGTATATTTCCTTTCAGTGACACCTTACAGTCGGCGAGCTGCTCACTCTGATCGGTAACAGGAATCTCACTAAAATAGTCCGCAGAAAATGCATCATTTAAATCAATAAGTAGCAGAAAAAGAATTAAAACCGGGAAGTATCTCATAGGATTATTCTAAAAAGCAAAGATAATATTCTGCCTTATTCAAATCTTCGTTAACAAAATGTAAAGTTCAGAAGACATTATGTCCGGACTTCTTCGAGACTTCTTTGGGGCACGTTCGGGGATCCTACGTTCGTGAACGTAGGATGAGCGAACATGGGTCGAACGTCTCTCGAACAAGCCTCGAAGAAGTCCGCAATTTTCAGCAAAAGCCCGCAAAATCCGGAAAAAGCCCGCAATTATTTGAGCAGGGGTTGAAAAAGCTCATTTTCAGCTTAATTTAGCATAGATATTTAAAACCACGGGAATGAATACTCAACAAACTTTTAACTGTGACACCATTCATCCCGGATTTATATTAAATTTATATTTCAAACCCATCAGATATGGATCACGCTAAATCACGCAGAACGTTTATTCGAAGCTTTTCCCTGGCACTGGGAGCTGCAGCCGTTAGTCCTTCATTGGCTTTTAAACAAACGTCACAGCCTAAGAAACTGGGTATTGCACTGGTAGGTCTGGGTGGGTATTCCCGTGGTCAGCTGGCACCGGCTCTTGAGCAAACTAAACATTGTTACTTAGCAGGAGTTGTCAGCGGTACGCCTTCTAAAATTGCAGACTGGAAAACGCTGTATAATATTCCGGCAGAGAACTGCTATAATTACCAGAACTTCGACGAGATCGCTAAAAACCCCCATATTGATATTATTTATGTGGTTTTGCCGCCATCCATGCATAAGGAATACACTATCCGGGCTGCCAGGGCCGGTAAACATGTGATCTGCGAGAAACCCATGGCTATGAATGCTGCAGAATGTGCTGAAATGATAGCCGCATGCAAAAAAGCCAACCGTATGCTCAGCATTGGCTACCGGCTTCATTTTGAACCACATAACTTGGAAATGATGCGTCTGGGTCAGAAAAAGATCTATGGCAGGGTGTTGAATATTGATGCATCCAATGGGTTTAAATATGGCGGCGATCCTAATGCATGGCGGTTGAATAAAGCTCTTGGAGGCGGCCCGTTAATGGATATGGGCGTTTATGCCATCCAGGGCTCCAGATATACCATAGGTGAAGAACCCATTTATGTTACAGCAAAAGAAGAAAAATCAGGCAATCCGTTGTTTAAAGAAGTTGAAGAAACGATAAGCTGGGAACTTGAATTCCCCGGCGGAACAAAAGCCAAAGGCGAAACCAGTTTCAATAAGCGATATGGTTATTTGAGGGCACAGGCTGAAAAAGGAAACTTCCAAATAGAACCAGCCTATTCTTACCGCGGACAAAAAGGGACTACGCCGGAAGGCCCTATGAACTTCCCCCAGGTTAACCAGCAGGCTTTACAGATGGATGACTTTGCTCAATGCATTATTCAGAACAAGAAAACCCGTGTGCCCGGCGAAATGGGAATGAAGGATATGAAAGTGATCGATGCCATTTTCAGGAGTGTAAAATCGGGTAAAAGGGAGAAAATTTAAATTACAGGCAGAAAGGCATCCTAAAAAACTGATTGGGTTAAACGCTGAATAAAATCTGCCATGCATTGCCTGCATCTTCTACTTATCCAGACGCCTTATTTTTATGTTACGAAAACAGGCTTCATCTTTATGATCCTGAATAAGCAGATATCCTTCTTTCGCTTCACCGTATTGGCCTGCATATTCCTGAAACTTTGTTTTGGCAACTAAACTTTTAAATTCATCCGAGCCACGCTGGTACTGTAAAATTTTCTTTCCATTTATCCAGTGCTCTACATTTCTTCCCTGAGCTATAATTCTTACCTTATTCCATTCGCCAGGCTGGTTTAACTTCTTATCTTTCGGGGCATACAAAAGGTATAATGAACCGGTACTCGTTTCCGGACTTTGATTGTCTTTTACAGACTCATGCTTAAAATCATCTATCAACTGAAATTCCGGACCGTTTAGTACGGTTGCTCCTTTTACATTTTTTAATTCAGATACAAAATATTTGATCCCGGTGTTAGCCGAGTCTGAAAGCTTATACTCCAGGACTAATTCGAAGTCTGAAAATTTTTCCCGGGTGATAATATCCCCTCCTCTGCTTCCTGGCAATATGCCCAGGCAGCCATCAGCTGTAGTCCACCCTTCTTTTGGAAACTGATCATTCTTTAAAGCCCTCCAGCTGAGGTTTGGATTCTTACCGTCAAAGAGCAGTTCCCATCCGGCTTTCTTTTCTTTCCTTGACAGGGAATTGTGTTTTGCTTGCGATCTGCTTTTGTCTAAATGGCCGGTTTGCATAGCATTATCAGAATGCGACTGCGCAGATACGACAAAAGGCACCCATAGCAGCAATAACGAGTATAAAAACAGTGAATTCTTCATCATAAAACTAAAAATGGCTCTTATTCATTACTTTTCTTCACCTCTATCCGGGTGATGGAAGCGCTCTGCCAGTTTCTGGCATCCTTTACAAATTCTTTCGTATCAGTTGTTGTAATTGCAATAAGTTTATAGCCCGGGTCTATCTTTAACGAGGATATGTCATGAAGCGGGATTCCCAGCGCTTCCAGTTCTGTCGGGTTATAAGAGCCTTTTATCAATAGAACAGAGCGGCCCTGGTAATCGGCTTCGCTAAATACCATTACGCCTTCAGGTTTGACATTATATATTAACTGAGCTGCCTTATCGGCATACCTTCCGCCAAGCACCCGTTGGCTGTAATTGTCGAAGTGTGGGTCGTTCTTCCCTAAATTAATTGATGTGAGTCCGTCTGAACTTACCCAGTCAGAATAAGGTATTTTTTCTTTTATCCTGCGAATTTCCGGGTTCACTCCAAGCCCCCTATCATTCCATTTTCCTACTTCTCCGGCAATAAAGGAAATCTGCTGATCTCCAAAATCTTTTCGCAGATCAGTAACAAGGGCCTGCAATCTGTTTAAATAAAACGGACTTCTTGTTTCAGCATTGTCGGCCTCACCCTGATGCCAGATAATGCCTTTTAATTTCGTGCCCGGCCTGGTAGCAAGGGCGGATTTGGTACGCTCTACAGCCTCTTCATACAAATCAAAATCATTCTCGCCATTATACCCTTTTTGCCACCATTCAATTCTTGTTGCTCCTCTTGCATTAGATACCAAACCTATCTGGCGGCTGGTATAGCTTGATAACTTACGGCCAAATGTATACGCCGGGCCAAATAATACAGTTGGCTTTTTCTTTACCGTTGAATATCGGTTCATTCCATTATCAGGAAGGTTTTTTGCTGGCTCCCATTGGTTTTTATCGTTAAATAAATAAACATTCTTCAAGCTTATAGTATCCAGGGATCCGATAGGGGCAACACCCTGCATGTTGGACTGGCCAATTAGTAAGAAAACGTCAAGTTCTCTATCCTCGTGCTGGCCGGGAATACTCCTTGTCTGGGCACAGCTTATACTGACCAGACATAAAAAAATCAATAAATATTTCTTCTGCATCTTCATTGTAAAAATTTGATAGGTTCGACAGTTTCTTCAGAATGAGCGACTGTCACTCATGCAATTTTATCGTATAATATTTCACAGCTTAATTCTTAACTTCAGGCAGCATCTACTCTCCAACCACTCAATTTGCCTTAAAATATAAAAAGCTGGGCCTTGGCCTTTCCTGAGTCCCATTTTCATCGATCTTTTTTGTAATTAACCGACCCTCAAGTACAGTAGAGACACTTCCACCGCCGTCGAGATTGAACGCAAATTTTACGTTTAGTTTTTCCAATATTCTCATTAAATCTTTAGCGGTCATCCCTTCGCCATCTATACCTCGTCCTCCGCAACTTAAAAATAAGATATCCAGGTTGTCAAACTGGGCGATTACCTGCCTGGGATGTTTTACAATCAGGTTTCCGGCTATTTTAAAAAGCGTTTCCGATACAGGCTTATGATCCTCAATCAAAGGAATAAACGCCGTAAGTGCGGTTTTTGTCCCATCATTCAAAATATCTATAGCTCGTACTCCGGGCTTGTAAGCAACCAACTCGTTATTGTCTTTTATTCCCAGAGTGTACGATCTGGGACGAAGATCCTGAATTATTTTGCCGTCAACTATCTGAATTCCTACGGGCTGTCTAATTCCCGGATCCAAGCCTTTTATGCCCATGGAAGCATTAAATACCAGATCACTCTGCGTTCTTTCGGCAAATTCAAGAGCTGTTTCCCCCTCTTTTTTTCCTGCCATCCCATTTCTGAGTTTGATCAGCTTCCCTTTTTTATCTTTATGGTTTATTCGGGTGAGATAATAATAGGTGCCAGACTCCTCATCGAAGTGTTTACTGTACATATAGTTTTCGGCAAAGGCCGATACCGTGTTGTCTGAAGTTTTTTGCCCTCTGCTTACCTGACAGTTAGCAACGAGGATAAATAAAGAAACAGTTAGAACATGATGTCTGAATTTCATTTTTTATAATCTATGTTTAATAATTCTGAAAGACTTAGAGCGTGTTAGTTTCTTCGAACATATAAAAAGTTGGCCCTGGGTCTGGGTTTTGTTCCTTTCTCGTCGATATGCTTGGTAATCAACCGACCCTCAAGTACGGTAGAAACACTTCCGCCTCCGTCAAGGTTGAATGCGAATTTTACATTAAGTTTCTCCAATATCCGTACTAAGTCTTTAGCCGTCATCCCTTCGCCATCTATACCACGTCCTCCGCAACTTAAAAATAAAATATCCAGGTTATCAAACTGAGCAATAACCTGTCGGGGGTGTTTCTGCAGGTGTCCGGCTATTTTAAATATTTCTTCTGACACGGGCTTGTGATCTTCAATTAGCGGAATAAATGCCGTAAGTGCGTTCGTTGCCCCCGCATCCAAAACTTCCTGCGCCCGCACCCGAGGTTTAAAAGCAAGTAACTCATTATCATCCTTTATTCCCAGCGTATAGTACTTCCACGTAAGATCCTGAACAATCTTACCGTCGACGATCTGAATACCGATCGGTTGCCGGACTCCAGGACCGAGATTTTGTTTTCCCAGTGAAGCATTAAATACCAGATCACTCTTAGTTCTTTCGGCAAATTCAAGAGCTGTTTCCCCCTCTTTCTTCTCTGCCATCCCATTCCTGAGTTTAAGCAGCCTGCCTTTTTTATCTTTATGATTTATTTTTGTAAGATAATAATAGGTAGCAGACTCCTCATCGAAGTGCTTGCTATACGAATAGTTTTCGGAAAAATCAGATGCCCGTCGGGCTGTAGACTTCTGTTCTTTAGTCACTTTACAGCTACCAAGGAACATAAATAAAGACAGGACCAGAAGATAATGTCTGTACTTCAATTGTCTCATATAACTAGTTGTTTTTGTAATTGCGTCTCCGCCTTAAAGCTGGAGGAATCTGCACGAGCCAGTTGTCGTTTTGATCCGCAGGTTTTTCTGTGGAGTAAAGGATAAGCTAGTGTAGACTTCATAATTTTAAATTGACAATCATCATTTACTTGAGCTGCAGTTCCGTTATTCAGCGGTTCTTAACCAGATTCTGAAAAAAATCACCAACCTCTTTATACATTTGTTTTGTCATCCTGTTGATTTCATGCGGATGCGTTAATATAAATTGATCTTTCTTGCCATATAACTGGTAAACATTACTTACCGGCCGCATGGCATTTTTTAATTTAGGAATATCTGTATACCGATCAAGATCCGGGGCAATAACCAATAACGGTTTTGGTGCTGCTGCTGCAATTATTTCACCAAAATCTACCGGAACAGTTTGTGGTTTTTCAGCAAAGAAACCCAGTCGGGGTATGAAGCCATGCAAATGTGAATATGTTCTCAGACTTTCGTATTGCTGGTTTGAGGTACGCCACGGAGAGAATGCAGCAACAGTAGCAACTCCTGCTACGCGGGAATCCAAAGCAGCGGTTATCAGAGATACACTTCCCCCGATCGTATTGCCTAAAAGATATACATGGTTTTTATCCAGATAATCAAGATCTTCAACAGCGTCAATACTTCCCATAACGTCACGGACCATTTTTCCCATTGTTGACCATTCGGGATGCCTTTTGTAGAAATAAGTACCTTCTTCTATACGCGTACCAAATCCAACCATATCGATCGCCAGAACAGCAAAGCCTCGACTAATCAGTTCTTTGAACAGATCAGC
>DASWTL010000325.1:0-4128 GCA_036402155.1 Sphingobacteriaceae bacterium
CAATGACATACCCGCTGGCCCAGGCCCATTGAAAATTATATCCTCCAAGCCACCCGGTGACATCCACACATTCCCCACCAAAAAACAAACCAGGCACTTGTTTACTTTCCAGAGTTTTGGAAGATAATTCATTGGTATCAATCCCACCACGCATAACCTCCGCTTTATCATACCCTTTATTCCCCGCGGGTTTTACCACGAACGCGTGAATAAACAATTCAATTGAATCCATCTCTGATTTTGTAAGGGATGCCAGATTTTTATGAACTGGTATATACCTGTTTATTGCTTCTGCAAACTTTCTGGTGTACAACCCTGCCAAAAGCGTCACCAGTTGCTTTTTCCCATTCACACTTCGTTCGCTTTCAATCAATTCTCTTATAGACTGATGAGGAAGCAGATCTATTATAATCGTTTCACCAGGTTTCCAGTAAGAAGATATTTGCAAAATAGCCGGCCCACTCAACCCCCAGTGAGTAAATAAAACATTCTCTTCAAAGCTGATTCGTTCGTTATAAACTTTTGCAAAAATGGCGTTTCCTGATAATTGGGAATACCATTCAGTGTCCTTACCGGTGATTGTAAGGGGCACCAATGCCGGAGCTGTTTCTGTAACTTTCATTCCAAACTGCCGTGCTACTTTCAAACCAAAATCCGATGCCCCCATTTTTTGAATTGGAAGCCCCCCGGAGGCTATTACCACTTTTGGCGCAGAACATTGATGTAGCTTATTGTACTTTTTATAATTTACTATGAATTTACCCTGATCTTTACTTACAGAAACCACTTCAGCATCACAACATATTTCCTGCCCCAGATCCTGACATAGGTTAGTAAAGACCTTTACAACATCTTTAGCCTTATTGGTAGTGGGAAACAGCTGGCCAAGCGTTTTTTCCTTGCCATAAATACCGTAAGCTTCAAAGAAACTGATCGTATCATCCACTGTCCATTGTGAAAATGCAGATTTACAAAAGTGAGGGTTTTCAGATATAAAGTTTTGATCAGATGAGAACAGATTGGTATAATTACATCTGCCACCACCTGAAATAAGGATTTTTGCACCAGGCTGAGTATTCTTTTCAAGTATTATGACCTTCTTTCCCAGAAAGCCAGCCTGAACCGCACACATTAATCCACAGGCTCCACCTCCAATAATGATTGCATCCAAATTCTCCATTATGTGTACTCAATTTATAACTTACCTCCGCAAAATGATCAATTGTGATATAATAATCACCATCCAAAGCTAAATTTTCATAATTTTGTTTAATGGAAACTGTTTCTCAGTTATCTGAATTCGGTAAGATATTCGTATTTATGATCATGGGCGTGGTGCTTGTATCACTAACGCTGTTGATTTCTCGAATTGTTGCTCCAAAGAAACCCAACCCGGAAAAACTTTTATCATACGAGTGCGGAGAAGATCCCAAAGGCAATTCATGGGTTCAATTTAACTCCCGTTTTTATGTAATTGCACTGGTTTTCCTGCTATTTGATGTCGAGTTAGTATTTATTTTCCCATGGGCTACCATTTTTTCACAAGAATCTCTTATCAGTGCAGATTCACGATGGGGCTGGCTTACGTTAACTGAGATGTTTATTTTTGTAGGGATCTTAATTCTGGGATTGGTTTACGTTTGGCGTAAAGGAGATCTGGAATGGATAAAGCCTGATATAAAAGCAACTGATCCGGGTACTAATATTCCTATGGCTTTATACGATCATATAAATAACGAAAAATATGCCATCAAACCATTTTCAATGGAAAGAAGACCGGTGGTTTCAAGGCCTGCCATAGAAAAACCATCAACTCAGGATCCTCCTAAACCTATGTTCAAACCTACTTTCAGAAAACCAAGCGCATGAGTCTAGACAAACAACCTGAAAATGGCGGTATTATAGTGACCAAACTGGATGACCTTTTTAATTGGGCGAGGATGTCATCCCTCTGGCCTATGAGTTTCGGTATTGCGTGCTGTGCGATTGAAATGATGGGTTCCTATGCCTCAACCTATGATCTGGACCGTTTTGGGGTTTTTCCCCGTCCTTCTCCCAGACAATCGGATGTTATCATTATAGCTGGAACGGTTACTTTTAAAATGGCCGAACGCATTAAACGATTATACGAACAGATGCCGGATCCGAAGTATGTTATTTCCATGGGTTCCTGCTCCAATTGCGGCGGACCTTATTGGGAGCACGGCTATCATGTAGTAAAAGGTGTAGACCGGATAATCCCGGTAGATATTTATGTTCAGGGCTGTCCTCCCAGACCGGAAGCACTGATCGGTTCCATTCTTGAACTTCAGAAGAAGATTAAGGAAGAAAGTTTATTAACAAGTTCATAAATAGCATGAAAGCATTTTACGGAGATTTAAAGTTAGGCATTCTTGGCGGAGGGCAGTTGGGACGTATGCTAATTCAGGAGGCCATAAATCTTAATGTAACCACACACGTTTTAGACCCTGATCCTGAAGCTCCCTGCAAACATCTATGCGATAAGTTTTTTCACGGTTCATTAACAGACTATGAAACCGTGTATAATTTTGGGAAGAAGGCAGATCTTATTACCATAGAAATTGAAAAAGTAAATGTTGATGCACTTCAGAAACTGGAAGATGAAGGTGTAGTGGTTTATCCTCAATCAAGAGTTATTCGCCTGATACAGGATAAAGGACTCCAAAAAGAGTTTTTTAAGCATAACGACATTCCAAGTGCCCCTTTCCAATTAATTAACGCGCTGGAAGGACTAAAAAAATCATCAATCCCATTTCCATACATTCAAAAATTACGTAAGGATGGATATGATGGCAGGGGTGTTTGTAAAATAGCTTCAGCAGAAGATTTTTCTAAAGCTTTCTCAGAGCCAAGTATCATAGAGCAATGGATTGATTTCGAGATGGAACTTGCTGTAATTGTAGCAAGGAATGAAGACGGAGAAATCAAAGCTTTCCCTTGTGTAGAAATGGAATTCAATCCCGAGGTAAATCTGGTAGAATATCTTATCTCACCCTCCACCCTTGATTTCGAAATTTTACAACGCGCTGAAGCATTAGCTATTAAAGTAGCTGAGAATCTGAAAATCATTGGTGTGCTTGCTGTTGAAATGTTCTTAACGAAAACGGGTGAGCTACTGGTGAACGAGGTGGCGCCAAGGCCACACAATAGTGGTCACCACACCATAGAGGGCAATTACACATCGCAATTTGAACAACATCTCAGGGCAATTTTTAATCTGCCATTGGGCGATACCAGGTCTATCAGCAATGCCGTAATGATTAATTTATTAGGTGAGCCTGGCTTTGAAGGTCCTGCAGAATATGAAGGTTTAAGTAGTATTTTAAAGCTTCATGGAGTATATGTGCATCTTTATGGTAAAAAATTCACCAAGCCCTATCGAAAAATGGGACATGTAACCATTCTGGACGACAACCGGGAGAATGCAATCGAGAAAGCCAGGGAGGTACAACAAACAATAAAAGTTAAAATTTAATAAAAATGAGCCAATCAAACATCAGGGTAGCAATAATTATGGGTAGTAAGTCTGATCTGAACATTATGCAGGATGCTGCAGATGTTTTGAAAGAATTTGATATACCTTATGAAATAACGGTGGTATCTGCACACCGGACTCCTGAACGTATGTTTGATTACGCTAAAACCGCTGCAAACAGAGGATTTAAGGTAATAATTGCTGGTGCCGGGGGCGCTGCCCATCTGCCGGGTATGGTGGCTTCAATCACTCATTTACCCGTAATCGGTGTTCCGGTTAAATCTTCAAACTCTTTGGATGGATGGGATTCTATTTTATCCATCTTACAAATGCCTAATGGTATTCCTGTTGCAACAGTGGCATTAAATGCAGCAAAGAACGCCGGTCTTCTTGCTGCCCAGATTCTTGGAACTTCTGATCAGAAAATTGCCGACCAAATGGTGGATTATAAAGAAGCTTTAAGGAAAAAGTTGGAAGAAAGTGCCAGGGAGATGGAGGAGCAATAGGGTTGTGGGTTGAAGGTTGTGGGTTGAAGGTTGTGGGTTGTAGGTTGTGGGTGTGAGTTGTAGGTTTTGGGGTGAAGGTTGTATTTAATGACACAATTAAATGACAGCATGCTCTCACCCACGTCC
>DASWTL010000326.1:0-16669 GCA_036402155.1 Sphingobacteriaceae bacterium
CTTAAGTGCTGAAATTAAGTATCACCTAAAAATTGAAATCATGAAAAATTTAAAATTAACGCTCCTTTGTGTATTTGTTCTTGGATTCACTATCCAATCTATTGCTCAGGTAGAATTACCGGAAGTTACCATAGTTGCTACAAATTATAAGTATTTAAACTCAGTTGATGATAAGGACACACCGGTTCCTGTAAAACGGCTTGAACGTGAAGCTGCAGCTTTCGACCTGAAAAATTCAGATTTTTATGAAGATGAATACGATACTTATTTTGTTTCCTTTTATATTCCGGAAGGTAAAATTCTGGCTGCTTATGATAAAGATGGAAAGCTTTTACGTACTGCAGAGAAGTACAAAAATGTAAAATTACCAACAACAGTAGCAAAGACTGTGGCTGATACTTACCCTAAGTGGACCATTTCTAAAGACGCTTATTTGGTTAGTTATTATGACGAAAGAGGTACCTCTAAAGTTTACAAACTTCTATTGGAAAATGGTAAACAGCGAATGAGAGTGAAAATTAATGATCAAGGTGAGATCATCAAAAGCAACTGATATTTGCAGATCCGTAAAATTAATTACAAGAACATGCAGCATTACATGGATGGGGGGCAGACGCTCCATTTTAAACATTGGTGTATATAATCAAATCCTTTTGACAGATGTATTAATCATTAAAATAAAGATGTTCATGAATCGTTAAATTCTAAACATCAATTATGATCATTGCTCTTATAGTGGTGGTAATGCTTTGGTATTCGTTTAGAATGAGGTATAAATCTAAGCAATGGCTAAAGGTGCTTTCCGAAAGAGAAAAGATCGAAATCCCATATCTAAGCCCGGTAAATAATCATTCAGTTTCAACAAATACAATCAGTTATTCCGACATTATCGATGAAGCCAATATTGTTCAGACTTACCAAAAGCTGATAAAGGAATATGAAAAGGGTTTGATATCTCCACCCGAGTTTCAGGAACTATTGACTGCATTAACCGATAAGATCAATATCAGGGATATTTTAGAAGTTTAACAGGTGAAAAAACTTACCGGTTAAAAAGTAAGCAAATTTTCCCTTATTTAATCTGTCACGATGTCTTAAATTTCCCCCTTAATTGTCTTTATTGGATATCAGCCGTTATAAAATTACGCTGTATGTTTGTATTGAAAGTAACAATTAATAATAAAGATCAGATCATATGGAAACAGTAAACAAATCAGCAATTACTGTAAAAACTACAGTTAAAGCTCCTGTATCAAAAGTTTGGGAGTTCTGGAACGAACCGGAACATATTAAGAACTGGTGCTTTGCATCAGATGACTGGCATGCACCCCATGCGGAGAATGATTTGCAGGTTGGTAAAGGTTTTACAACCACTATGGCAGCCAGAGATGGAAGTATGAGCTTTGATTTTGGCGGAGTTTACACCAGCGTTATCCCTCAAAAAGAAATAGCCTATACCATGGATGATGGCAGGAAGGTGAAAATTACCTTTACGGATATGGAAGGTGAGACTAAAATTGAAGAAACTTTTGATCCGGAGAGTGAGAACTCTGAAGAAATGCAGAGAAGTGGATGGCAGGCAATTTTAGATAATTTTAAAAAGTATACTGAAGCAAACTAATATAAAGTAGCAGGGCTAATCAGCGCATATTTATTAGGTGCTGTGCGGTAAAATTTAATTCAGGTGAAAGGAGAAGGGTATGTTTTCAGAGATGCTGAAAATTCGCAAAAGCCCTTCTCCGTTCACCTTTAGTCTTTTAAGTTCCTTTCACTGAAACAAGTAATTCTCCAAATCTGGCTACATTATCAGCAATCACATCAGCAATTACATCCGAATTCAAAGTATCTTCTATTGTTGCTTCGCCCGAAAGGACTAAAACACCAAGTGCATTCGCGTTATACGCCATTTTAACATCAGTATAAAGACGATCACCAACCATAGCTATCTGATTTGGCTTAAGACCGTAACGATGTAAAATGCCATCCAGCATTCCCGGATCCGGCTTTCCAACGACCATGTCCGGTGCTCGTTTGGTTGCACCTTCAAGGCATGCACAGATAGAGCCGCAATCTACCAGTATAACAGGTTTATCAGTTGGACAAACCCAGTCGGGGTTGGTAGCAATGTATAAAAGTTTCTGGCTGATCCAGTATGCAGCACGGCAAAGACGTGAGTAAACTAATGTGGTGTCAAACCCAACTATTACTGCATCTGGTTGATCTTGAGCGTCATCGGCTGTTGATTCAAACCCTGCTTCTTCAAATTCTTTAATCATGCTGGGTGTACCCAATATGAATAAGCGTTTTACTGCAGGATGATTGCTTTTCAGGTAATCGATTGTGGCGAGCGCCGAAGTGTACATCTCTTCACGCGATGCCGGTATACCCATATTTTCCAGATGCTTTAAATAGTCGGTGGTGCTTTTTGAGGGGTTATTCGTTAAAAATGAGTATCCGATCCCTGATTTTCGCAGGTCTTCCAGAAATCCTATGGTGTAAGGAAATAGTGTGCTGCCATTATAAATGGTACCGTCCATATCCAGCGCTACGTGTTTAATTTGCCGTAAACGTTCTTTCAATTCAGCTGATATTTCTGTTTTAATACCGTATGTGTAATTCTCTGATGATGTTAACATGTGAATTTATTTTGTTTCGTAACCATGTGCCCGGGCTGGCCAGGCTAATAAAAATACGATTGTTCCTATTAAACCCATACCAGTAAGCGCTCCGAATGCAAAGCTCCAGCCATATGTATCTGCCAATAATCCTAATCCCCATCCGGAAACTATCGTACTTGCATAACCAAATAGACCAGTGAAGCCACCTGCAGTAGCCGCTGCCCGTTTGGTTGCCAGGTTAGCTGCAGCGATACCAATAAGAGCCTGAGGACCGTAAATGCAAAAGCCCGCTGCCATTAATACCATCGTTGCAAGCAGCATAGATGGCGATGTCATTTGCCAGAAAATAGCAATGAATAAAGTGGCCAGCGCCATACAAATAAGACATGTCCGGGTAGACCGGCCACCAAAAAAACGGTCTGTAACCCATCCAGCAGTAAGCATGCCGGCTATTCCGGAGATTTCAAAACCTGCCACAATCCATCCGGCATGGCTGATCGGTATATGTTTCCATTCCTTTAACAAAGTAGGACCCCAGTCTAAAACCGCGTAACGCACAGTATATACAAAGAAGTTTGCAATAGCAATAAGCCAGATATTCGGATTTCTGAATACCATTTTATTGACAAATGATTTGTATTCTCCGGAACTTTTATCTTCATTATGGTCGGTTTCATGTTTTCCGAATTGTATTTCAGGCAGACCTACGGACGTAGGCGTATCCGGAAGTGCAAACCAAAGGTATAATGCTCCACATAATGCTATAGCAGAAGGAACAAAAAAGCACCATTCCCATCCCCATGAAACTACATAACCACAAATAACCACAACAAGCCCGGCTCCGATGGAGTGAGATGCATTCCACCACGACATTTTTGTTGCCAGTTCTAAAGGTGGCACCCAATGGGTTAATAAACGGGCGCATGGAGGAAAGCCTATTCCCTGAAACCAGCCATTTAGTACCCAGACGATGCCGAATACCATAACTGCCGAGCTGAATCCAAAAACGATATTGCAAATGGCAGACATAACCAGCCCGAAAACCATGAAGTATCGTGCATTTACTCTGTCCCCAATAAATCCGTTTACAAATTTCGATAGTCCATACATCAAACCATGAAGGGTCAGAAACATTCCAAGTTGTGCCTTTGATATTCCCAATTCATCCTGCATAGCGGGCATAGCGATACTTATGTTTTTCCGGACAAAGTAATACATAGCGTATCCCACCATACTGGCAATAATAGTACGGGTTTGCCAGTATTGGAACCTTTTAGCGGTTGGCGCATCCATTGATGCATATTCTGATTTCACTGTAGTATCCATTACATATAATTAGTAAAACAATGTGCCTCTCAGGCGCAACTTAATCAAAAAAATCTTTTCAGGCAGATTGTATGATGTACTTTGAGGGAAGTGTGTTAATGTTAAACAGGAGTTCTGATTTTTAATTACTATTTGGTATCTCCCAGATTCCACCCTTGCCAAATAATTCATCTAACCATTGATTCAAATAACCTGAGCGGATGGCAACATCCAGTACGGTAAAACGTCTCCGGATAAATTGAGCGCGTATAAAGGTTTCACGTAAACGTTCACGGGAAATCCCAATATGCTCAGGTTCTGTGGGTGCTCCCACTAACTGAAGACGCCTTCTGGCTTCTTCATAAGGTACAAGCTGTCCTGCGATCTTTTCTCTAATCTCTGTCCAGTTGTTTTTTAAGATACAAAGCTGGTCTTCAAGCTTTTCATGCGGTATGTATTTAGCCCTTGTTTCCTGTAATCCGATTTCAGGAAAATCTGTTCCCTCAAAAATCCTTAAAGCCTGGGCATCAGAATCTTCAGCTGACGGCCACTGATTAAGGCTTTTTGTGATGGATAGATGATCTAATGGGGTTTTTAATATCCGGTCATATAAAGCTGTAATAGCCAGAGTGCCAATACTTACCTGGAATCCGTGCGATACATGTTCTCCATTATTTAAATGATTTTCCATGTTCCATAGATGACTGAATTGGTGTTCCGCACCAGAAGCCGGACGGCTTGATTTAGCCCATTGCATAGCAAAGCCACCAAGCATCAGTCCTTCAACCAATTGGGAGATAGCCTTAGGATCGCCTGCTTTAATTCCTTCCGGATCAGAAAGAGCGTCATGTAATCCACCCTGGACAATTGACCACGCTGTAGGATCAATACCTTCTACGGCCAGGCTGTCGGCTAGTATCCAATCAGCTCCCGCAGTGATCTTAGCAAAAAGGTCAGCATAACCTGAAGCGGTCATTTCTGCCGGCGCCTTGCTGATAATATCTATGTCTGCCAAACACGCCTGTGGAGCGGGGCAATTAAAGGTTTGCTTAGCGCCATTTGCCGTAATTGAAGCTCCAAAAGCAGTATATCCATCCATGGATGCAGCTGTTGCCACACACATATAGGGGCGGTTAGTTAGGTGAGAAGCTAATTTGGTCAGATCGTTGATTGTGCCTGAACCAACAGCAACAGGAATGGCGTCATTTGTTTTTAAAAAGTCCTGGAGCTGTTCAACATAGGAATATTCAGCATATATATGCTCATCAGTATAGATGAACGGTTCTATTTGTTCAATGCCTGATTCTTTAAAGATCGTATAAACTGTTTTTCCGGCAACATTATTTGTAATAGTATCAGCAATAATTATTGCCCTCCTCCCTGGAAATTGTTCATTAAATAATTGAGCAACTTCATTCAATATACCCGGACCTATTCTAAGCGCACGGGTTTCGCTTGCTGCTTTTAACGCATCTTCTACTTTCGACATATCTTTATAAATTCATTAGAGGCAATTCAATGTCACTTTTTCTATTGAAGTACCGGTTTCCTCCAGGTTCTATTTCATCCCAATTGCTTAGAGTGGTAAATATTATATCCTGAAGTGATTGTGTGATTTCCTTTTTCAAAGAAATACAATAAAAACAAATAAAACAAATAGAAACAAAAGTTAAAACAAAACAAATAGAAACAAAAGGAACGATTTGCCTTTCGATATTGGATATTTGACGTTAGTAAGAGAGGTAATTATGTTGACGTTATTATAAAATAAATTAAGGATTTCCAATACCTATATTTAGTCCAAAATCACTACATGTAAAGGTTATATTGTTCAACAAGTTGATTAGATAGTCAATATTATAATTTGAAAAATAGATAGTTATGTTATCAAGAATAAAATAGTATCATATTGCCAAACCAGACTTAACATTTCATGTCTTTTTTGTATGGTTAGCGTTTAAAGCATCCCAAAGTATTTCCACAGGATGTTGCGCCGTCCGGTTTGTACCATCTTTCACCTGATGCCTGCACGAAGTACCTGATGCTGCCAGCAACGTTTTTTCATCCATGGCACGCACGGCCGGAAATAGAACAAGTTCGCCTATTTGTTGAGAAACTTCATAATGTTCCTTTTCATAACCAAATGATCCCGCCATTCCACAGCATCCTGAAGGGATCAGTTGTGTGGTAAAGTTCTCAGGGATACTTAAGATGGTTTTTAAGTGCTCCTGCGATGATAATGCTTTTTGGTAGCAATGGCCGTGTATCATGACCGTTTTATTGTCGGATGTAAACAAATCTTTATCTATATTCCCTTTTCTGACCTCCTTTGAAAGGAATTCTTCAATGGTATAGGTGTTTTTAGAAATCTTCAGCGCATTTTCGAGATTCTCATTTTCAGCAAGGTCAATATATTCATCCCGGAAGGTTAAAATGGCAGAAGGCTCAATACCAATTAATGGTGCGTCATCCGTAATCAGATCTGCAAAGATTTTAATGTTCTGATTGGCAACAGCAGCTGCTTTTTTCACCAGTCCTTTTGATAAATACGTTCTCCCGCTTTCATGGTGCTCAGGCATGTGAACATCAAAACCCAATGCCTCCAGTAATAAAATAGCCTTTTTTCCTACTTCCAGATCATTGTAGTTGGTAAACTCGTCACAGAATAAAAATATCCTAGTGCCATTGCCCGGGTGTTTTTTATGTTTCTTAAACCATGACCTGAGTGTAATAGAGTTGAGTTCAGGCATAGAACGGTCAGGGTGGAAGCCTACCAGTTTATTTGCCGCTCTCCGTAAAGCTTTGTTTGTAAAAATGAAGTTGTATGCCCATGGGAACAGGGAAGCCAGTTTCATTTGTTTACTGAAATTTCCAATTAACCGGGATCTGAAGGGTATCCCATTCTTATCATAGTAATTTTGAAGAAATTCAGCTTTCATTTTGGTCACATCCACCCCGGAAGGGCACTCTGTTTTACAACCTTTGCAGCTCAGGCAGAGATCCATAACATCCATGATCTCTTCATGATCAAATGGATGCTTATCGTGCTCATTACTTAAAAACTGTCTTAAAACATTGGCTCTTGCCCGTGTCGTATCTTTCTCCAGACGGGTTGCCATATAGCTCGGGCACATCACCCCGCCGGAAATAGCACTCTTTCGGCAATCTCCCGACCCTGAACACTTTTCTGCCAGTCCAAGAATTCCCCCGGTTGATGAAAAGTTGAAGGTAGTTTTAGCCTCCGGTATATTGGATCCTTCTTTAACCCTTAAATGGGTATCCATTGCAGGTGTCCTGGTTATTTTCCCTGCATTAAAGATATTGTGGGGGTCAAAAATGTTTTTTATCCGTTCAAATAGCTGGTAAGTTTCTTTACCAACCACTGTGGGGATAAATTCGCCGCGTAAACGTCCGTCCCCATGCTCACCGGATAATGACCCGTTATACTTTTTTACCAGCTGCACGGTATCAGCTAAAATATTTCGAAAACTTTGCAGTCCCGCCTTGCTTTTTAAGTTAATTAAAGGCTCAACATGGATTTCACCCGCACCCGCATGCGCATAATATGAAGCATTTACCCCGTGTTTAATTAACACCTGCTGAACATCATGAATATAGTTTGGTAATTCATCTGGTGAAACAGCACAGTCTTCAATCAGATTTACCGGCTGGCTATTTCCGCGAACATTGCGTAATAATCCCAAACCAGCCTTGCGAACTTCCCATGCATACTTAGACTGTTCATTAAACAAAATCGGGAATGCATAACCATATCCCTTTTCCTTAAGATCATTAATTAATTGCTGAAGCTTAACTTCCAGCTCAATGGCGTCATTACACATGAACTCAACCATTAAGATAGCTTCCGGGTCGCCTTCAATAAAGAACCTGTTCTTCTGATACTCCGGGTGCCCGATTGTGAAATCCAGAATATACTTATCAACCAGTTCTGATGCCATAGGCTTATGCTGTAAGGCGATAATATTTGCTCTTAAAGCGTCATCCAGGGTGGAGCAGTGAATACATACTACACCTGTTTCTTTGGGTGGCAGGGGCAGCAGGTTAAGTTTCACTTCAGTAATAAAGGCCAGTGTACCCTCAGATCCGGCTATCAGCTTGCAAAGGTTAAACTCAGAATCGCTTTCACTAAATGGCTTCATATTAATCATGGCATCCAGTGCGTAGCCTGTATTGCGGCGGACTACTGAGGCCTTTGGAAAATTCTTTCGTATCAGATCCTGGTTATACTCATCTGAAAGTAGTTCATACAGGGAGCTATAAATGTTGTTTTTAAAAGTTTTTTCGGTTGATATGTCAAAATCTTCAGCTTTCAAAGTTACTTCAGAACCATCGCTCAGAACTACCGAAGCCTCTAGTAAATGATCTCTTACAGCTCCCCATACAATACTGTGCAGGCCACAGGAATTATTTCCAACCATACCACCGATCATGGCGCGGTTTGCTGTAGAGGTTTCCGGGCCAAACATCAACCCGTAATTGAGAAGGTGGAAGTTAAGATCGTCCCGGATAACTCCGGGTTGAACTTTTACCCATTTTTCTTCAGAATTAACCTCAATGATCTTATCGAAATGCTTTGAAATATCTACCACAATACCATTTCCTACCACCTGTCCGGCCAGAGATGTACCTGCGGCTCTTGGAATAAGGGTTAGTTTATGACGGGTGGCAAAATCAATGAGTAATTTTATATCGTTAACGTCTTTAGGTAATGCCACCGCCAGCGGCTTTTCCTGATAAACTGAAGCATCAGTAGAGTACGCTAGTAATAGTGATTGATGGAGAGCGGAATCGTTATAATAAAGTTCTCCGTTAAAATAATGGTCAAGACCTTCGATTTTTTTTTGCATTAGTAACTTCTTAATCCTAAAAGGGGATCCATGAATGATGTAGATTGATATGCCGCTTATTGATAATTATAACGGAATTAACGTCCTTTTGTACATGCTAAACTCAGTGATAAAATTAAGCACGCCAATCTGATATTACAAAGAATTAATAGATTGAGGTAAAATATTATTAGTAAATGGTAAATTCCTATAAAATTGATCATTCTTTCAATGGTTGTATTTTGTTCTACATATTAACAAAAAAATGTCATTTTTGAAGTGATAGAAATTGAACTATGATGACTAGTGATTTAAGCAAAGATTTGGAGCGAATTTCCACTAAAACAATGGCCGATGTGGTTGAGGTAAGCTTACGTGAATATTTAAAGAAAAAATCATTTAAGCCCGGAGATTCACTTCCAAAGGAATTAGAACTGGCGGCGGCATTGGGTGTGAGCAGAAATGTAGTGCGTGAAGCATTAAGTCGTTTACGAATGCTTGGTATGATTGAAACCCGCAAGAAGAGAGGGATGGTTTTGGCCAGGCCGGATATTTTGGGCGCTTTTGAAAAGGTGTTGGATCCATTGATTATTGATCGCGAAACTCTTCAAAATATATTTGAGTTAAGACTTGTGCTCGAAATGGGCCTGGCAGATCTGCTTTATATTAAAAAAACAGATAAAGATATAGCCGACCTTGAAGCAATTGCAAAAAAGGAAAACATAGAGGATAAATCTTTTCGGATAAAGAATGAGATCGCATTTCATGGAAAGTTATATGACATAACAGGAAATGAGACCTTGAAAAGATTTCAAATCATGCTGATGCCTATTTTTGACTATGTAATTACCCTTGAAGAAAAGCCAACACGCGGAAAAGTTTCACACCAGGACCTGGTTCAAATTTTAAAATCAGGTAATAAAGATGATTTTCGCATCGCAATGTTTGAACATCTTAAACCGCATTTCGACCGCCTGGTACAGTATATTCCTGCCTGATTCTCAATTCGTTTAAAAAAATGTAAGAAATATTTTTGTTTCTAAAATATTATTTCCAACATTTGTTATGTAGTACATAACTACTTTTAACTAACCAAGGAACCAGTCATGAAAACACAAATCAAAAAGCAGAAATTCATGCGGTTAAACCGTATGATACTAACCGGTCTGATTTTATTTTCAACCGGATGTTCTAAAAAGCCGGAATCAAATAAAATTACTGAAACCACAAAAACAGACCAGTCCACTGACTCGGTTAGTGCTTCGGCTATAAATACCCGGGTAGTAGTTTTTAATGGAGGAAACGAAAGTATTTATCACTCGTTTAGGATACCATCTATAATAAAAACAAAAAATAATGTCCTGGTTGCTTTTGCTGAAGGTAGGAGATGGAACCCAAGTGACTATGGCGATATAAACCTGGTATATAAACGGTCTATGAATAATGGCGCTACGTGGTCGGCACTAGGAGAAGTGGTTGGTTCTGGCCCTGGTACATGGGGCAATCCAACTGCTGTATACGATCCCGATATGGGTATAAATGGCAGAATTTGGCTTTTTATGCAATGGAATGATGAAAATAAGCTTCAGTGGTCTGATTTTAAAGCATGGGGTGACAGAAGGATACATACTTCTTATAGTGATGACGAAGGCCTTACATGGTCGGTACCGGTTGACCGCACCAGCACGCTAACCCCATCTAATTATAAGTGGGATTGTGTTGGGCCTGGCATAGGTATCAGAACGGCATACAATACGCCCGGAAGATTGGTTGTGCCGGCTTTGGGAAGAAATATTTATAGTGATGATCATGGCGTGACCTGGCAATATCAACTGGTTCCCGGAGGTACCGATGAAAGTACCATCGTGGAATTGATGAATGGTACACTGATGAGAAATGACAGGCCAAATGCAACAGAATGGAACCTTTCAAAAACCAGGAGAAAGTCGGTAGGTTCAATTTCAGGCAGTTTTCCGGCTTTTTCTACGGTTTCGGCACTTCCTGATCCTAAATGTGAAGCATCTGTGCTGAGATATAATACGGATCTTCCAAACCGGCGTATTATTTTTCTAAATCCCAATGGTACCACCCAGCGGTGCAACATGACGGTTAGAATCAGTTATGATGATGGAGTAACATGGCCTAAAAGCAGGGCTTTATACAGCACCTCAAATTGCAATTACAGTGCCAGTACAGTGGTGTACGGCGGATATTCAAGTATGGTGAAGACGGCAGATTATTGCGTGGGTGCATTAATCGAATATAACGAGAACGTCCATGATTCAGCTAATAGTCATAAATCAATTGAATTCAACAAATTCAATCTCGCCTGGATTCTAAATGGAAGTTCCGAGCCTTGATGTGGGACTTTTTATATTATAAAATCTTAATAATCAATTAATTAAATTCAATATGAAGAAAAAAGTTACTATTTTTCTGTCAGTACTATACTGCTTTTTTGCAACAAACAACGTACTCGGTCAGGGAGGCGGAGGCGTTGTTTCAGGTACTGTGACATCAAAAGCTAAGGGCGAAACGCTTCCTGGCGTCAGTATCAAAGTTAAGGGCACCAGCATAGGTACCTCTACTGATGTTGAAGGCAAATACAGCCTGAGAATACCGAATGGTGGGAGTACTTTAGTTCTTACGTACCTTGGGTATAAAATTATGGAAGTTCCGGTGAACGGCCGTGCCAGTATTAATGTTGCAATGGAGCCTGATATTACTTCTTTAACAGAAGTAGTTGTTGTAGGCTATTCTCAGCAGTCGAAATCGAATATTACAGCATCTATTTCAAAATTGAATCCTGAAGAGCTTGAGAATACAACCAATCCAAACCCGGTGCAGGCCATTCAAGGTAAAATTGCAGGGGTTTCCATTCCAATATCATCTGGACAACCGGGGCAGGGAGCAACTAATATTATAATCAGAGGAAGCTCTAAGTTAAACGCCTATGGTAGCGGTACCGGAAATGGTAATGGACAAGTGGTAGGTAGCGACGATGCTGCAAGCCCGTTGGTAGTTATAGATGGAGTTTTCCGGTCAATGGATGATATTAATTCAGACGATATCGAATCTTTCCAGGTCATGAAAGACGCGGCATCAACTGCCATATATGGGGCACGTGGTGCAAACGGGGTAATTGTTATCAAAACAAAAACAGGTAAATTTAATAGCGGTAAACCTAATTTTACGTTCAATTACCGCACAACTGTAGAGTCTCCCTTACGTCAGCTGGATTATATGGGAGCCGCGGATTACCTGAAGTTAGCGCGTACAACAGTAAACAGCACGCATGATGCTCTTCCTAAAAACAGTCTTTTAAATAATGGTGGTTTCTCGGCCGGAACAAAAAATTATACGGCTAAAGGACAATATGGCACAGCTATAAACCTTACCGCTTTGTATGATAATATTGTAGCAGTAGAAGGTCAGGCATATGTTGACAACTTACTTGCAAATGGCTGGCAAACTATGGATGATCCTATAAATCCGGGCACTAAATTACTTTTTGCAGATAATAATTACCAGGATTTATTATGGAATAACGGTTATTCAAATACGTATAATTTTGGTGCAGATGGCGGCGGGGAAGTAGCCAATTATAATGTGTCCTTAAATTATGTAGACCAGGTAGGAACATTTACAGGTACAAAATATAAGAGATACAGCGCTTTAAGCAATGTAGGGTTTAAGCCTTCTGAGAAATTCAGATTAAACCTGATGCTGAATTATCAGAATGTTCTTCCAAACTATGTAGAACAATACAATAACGAACTGGTAAGAGGAACGCGGATTACACCATTAATACGAATTTTTAAAGATGACGGGTTACCAACAACCGGCGAAATTATGTCCGTTCGAAACCGGTTTCATACACTCCGGTATGATGATTTTAATGTTTCCACAGAGAGGTTGGTTTCAAGAATTGAAGCTGATGTACTCCTGGCTAAAGGGTTACATTTCCGTCCTTCGGCTTCCTATCTTTTAGAGGATTACCGGGAGGCGCTATTTAGAAAATCCTTTCCAGATCCGGTTCAATTTGCCACCAGCAGAGAAAAACGGGAAGAGCATGTGAATTCAAGGCAGTTAATGATAGATCAAATCTTACAGTATGATCTTTCCTTAAAAGATAAACACGATTTTTCGTTGCTTGGAGGGTTTAATTTTACAAAAAATTCATCAAATAACTTTTGGCTGGGCGCCCAGCGTGGAACCAATGATTATATCACAACTATAAATGAACCGGCTGTTGGTACAGTTAACGGAGTAACAGTTCCGAACGTAACTACCCTTGGAACCCGGTTAGGTGAGGATCGGTCGGTCAGTTATTTCAGTCAGTTAAATTATAATTTTGAGGGTAAATATTTGTTCAGCGGAACAGTCCGGTATGATGGATTTTCAAATTTCGCACCGGAAAATAAATATGCATTTTTCCCTTCAGCATCCGCAGGATGGAACGTTCACAGAGAAAAATTCTGGAATTTTACTCCCATCAGTTCATTGAAATTAAGAGCTAGCTGGGGACAGGCTGGTTCCCGAGATCTTAGCCTTACCGATACCTACGGAAACTACCGATCAGTTAATTATGCGCAGAGTTCAGGCATATTAAGAGCAAATCTTTCTAATCCTGGCTTACGGTGGGAGGTTACAGAAAAAACAGACATTGCTCTTGACATGGGCTTCCTTAAAGACCGTATAAACCTAACAGTTGACTTTTATAACAATCTTACCAAGGATAGATTGGCAGATCTGCCTTTATCGTCTGAAGCGCCATTTGCTTCCATTGTTTATAATAACGGAACACTTAAAAATAGTGGGGTAGAAGTAGAACTGGGTGCCAGAGTATTAAATATAGGAGGTTTCAGCTGGAAGACAAATATGGTTTTTGCGTATAACAAGCAAATAATCACTAAACTTCCCGATAACGGGCGCCTGAATAATCGTCAATCCGGAACGGTGGTGTATGATCCTAAGTCTGGTAAAGATATCGAAGTTGCAGGGTTTGCTGAAGGCGAGCGTCCGTGGGAAATATGGGGATATATACCATTGGGGATATTTTCTACCGAAGCAGAAGCACAGGCCTGGGGCAAAGTTGATAACCTGGCATCACCTGCAGGTAAAACAGTTGGAAAACATGCCGGAGATTATATATGGGCAGATTTAAATAACGATAATATTATTGATACCAAGGACAGAGAGTTTCTAGGTTACAGAACACCTGATAAGACCGGTGGAATGCAAAATACATTTTCCTATAAAAATTTCAGTCTTAGGTTTAATGTAGACTTTGCCATTGGCCATATTATAGAAGACGTTGCTTTAGCACGCTCATTGGGTCAGGGAAGGGCTTATAATGAAGGAGCGCCCATGACTGCATTGGGTGATGATATCTGGAAAAAAGAAGGAGATGTCGGTAAGAAATATGCCCGTTTTAATTTCGCCGACTGGGATTTCGGTCAGCGACAGTATCTGAGAGGTGGTGTAGCGCCTTTAATTTCGAAAGGAGATTTTCTGGCGTTTCGTGAGTTAAACTTCAATTATGATATTCCAAAATCCTTAACCCGGAAATACAAGATCAGCGGATTATCTGTTTTTGGAAGTATTTATAACCTTGGATATATAACTGAATATGAAGGATTAAATCCTGAAACATATACTGGTATTGATCCGGGAGGTTACCCGCGTCCGCGACAATTTACCTTTGGTGTTAACCTTAAATTATAACTATCACAATTACTTCAATAATTATGAAACAATTATATATATATACTGCTGCAATATCATTTCTCATGATAACAGCCTGCAATGATTTGCTGGATGTTAAGCCTCAATCCTCAATAACAGAGCAGGTTTATTTCCAAAGCGAGGGCGACTTTAATCCGTATGTTACCGGGATATACACGTATATGAGGAACTTAAATGATAATATCACTTATGGTACGGAAAGAAGTGAGGAGTTAATCCCTGCAATTAATGCACGTTTTACTACGGCGTGGAACCATAATTTATCTCCAACTACCGGTGCGTTAGATTATGGTGGATGGTATACCGCCATTGGTCATTGTAATCTATTACTTGATAAAATAGAGACTGTTCCTTTTTCAAATCAGGCAGCTAAAAACCAGATAAAAGCAGAGGCTTTCGCGTTACGGGCTTATTTCTTCTTTCACTTAACCAGAATAATTGGCGATGCGCCATTAATGCTGCAACCAATAACGACTGCAGATGTGCCCTTGCTTCCCCGCTCAAAATCGGCAGATGTAATGAAGCAGGTATTTGCGGATCTTGATCAGGCAATCAGCTTATTCCCGGAGAAAAGTTTTTCAAATGGGAAATATCGATTTTCATATCCTGCAGCACAGGCATTAAAGGCGGAAGCTAAATTATGGAATGCCAAAGTTTTAAATGGCGGTGCAGCCGACTTCAATGATGCAATAGGCGCAATAACTGAAGTTGAAAAAGCCGGACTAGCATTGCAAGTTAACTTAAATAACATAACTACTGTTCGGGCCAACCCGGAAATTATATTAGCTGCTTATTTTAGCCGGGATGAAAGTGGCGGAAATTTCAATTATGCCAGAAATGCCCTCGCATTTGAAACAGCTCTTTCGGGGGTCATCAATAAAGCAGATATCCCTTTTGCCAAAACTTCGGATAATGGCCAGGGTGCTTATCAGATAAGTGTCCCTTCCAGAGCGCTTTTTAATGTTAATACCAATGATAAGAGGATAGCATCTACTTATGTTATCGAAGAAGGCACAACCAAGAAAATCGCATGGATAAAGAAGTATCCCGGAAATGTCTATCCCGATAGCCGGGTCGCTGATAATGATTTAATCGTTTTTCGCCTTGCGGATATTTATTTAATGGCTGCCGAAGCCTACGCGGGGGTAAACAATAGTGTAAAAGCAATTGAATACCTGGATAAAGTACGTTTGCGTGCCGGTACAGGTAAATATGCCGGGGCAACAGATAAACCAACACTTGAATTGGAGATATTGAACGAACGTGGTCGGGAGCTCTTTTTCGAAAATAAACGCTGGTATGATCTGGTCCGCTTTCACTTTGCAGGCACAATTAATGTGTACAATTATGTTCCGAATTTAAAGGGTAAGACAACGCCGTTATTCTGGCCTTTAGCTGCTAAAGTGATGGCAACAAATCCATTAATAGATCAAACAGACGGATACTAGCAGTTCTCATTATGAAACCCTTAAGATCACATGAAATTTTCGGTAACTGGGCTACTCTTTTACTCCCAATTAACGATGATGAAACCATCAATTATCAACAACTGGCGAATGAAATTGATGTGTTAATTTCCTGTGGTGTGAACGGAATATATTCCAACGGTACAGCAGGAGAGTTTTATAACCAAACCGAGGATGAATTTGATAAGATTCATTTGATATTAGCGGAAAAGTGCACCCGGGCTGGTATGCCATTTCAAATTGGCTGCAGCCATATGAGTCCAAAGTTATCTTTGGAACGTTTGAGCCGGTCAGTTGAATTAAAGCCATCCGCGGTACAGGTTATTTTACCCGATTGGTTTCCGCCTTCCATGCCGGAAATAATTTCTTTTCTCAAAAAAATGACTGATGTTGCCGGAACAATTGGAATTGTGCTTTATAATCCGCCACATGCCAAGATCCAGCTTAAACCTGAAGACTTTTTCACTATAAAACAAGCAGGTATTACACTTGCTGGTTGTAAAGTTGCCGGTGGAGATGCAAATTGGTATGCCGAAATGAACAGACTGGTACCTGAATTATCCTTATTTGTCCCTGGCCATTTTCTTGCCACCGGACTAAGTCATGGCGCAAAAGGTGCCTACTCTAATGTAGCCTGTTTAAATCCTGCAGCAGCGCAGTTTTGGTACGAAATGATGCTGTCTGA
>DASWTL010000327.1:0-3105 GCA_036402155.1 Sphingobacteriaceae bacterium
GGATGTAAGAGATTATCCCGGACTTATATACTATGTTCCTTGTCCGAAATCTCCGCACGGTGCAGATGTTAACCCAACCGGAGAGTATTTTGTTGCAAGTGGAAAACTGGCTGCTGTAATACCTGTATTTTCTTTCAAAAAGATGCTTAAAGCAATTGAAAATAAGGACTTTGAAGATCCAGGAAAAGATACAGGAATTCCTGTACTTAAATATGCTTCTGTACTTGAAGGTGAAGTTGAAAAACCAGGATTAGGACCTTTACATACTGAATTTGACGATCAGGGATTCGCTTATACTTCCATGTTCGTATCATCAGAAATCGTTAAGTGGAAAGTTGCTACCCGTGAAATAATTGACAGGATCCCAACTTACTATTCAATTGGTCACTTATCAGTACCAGGTGGTGATAATAAAAAGCCTTATGGAAAATATGTGGTTGCTTTAAATAAAATAACCAAAGACCGTTATTTACCAACAGGCCCTGAACTGGCTCAATCGGCACAGTTGATTGATATCAGTGGTAATAAGATGAAGCTTTTGCTTGATTTTCCAACTATTGGAGAGCCGCATTATGCACAGTCAATACCGGCAGAAAAAATCACTAAGAATCAGGTTAAGTTCTTTAAACTTGAGGAAAATCATCACCCATATGCAGCAAAGTCAGAAAAAGAAGCAAAGGTTGTGCGTAAAGGGAATAGGGTTGATGTTTACATGACAGCAATTCGCTCGCATCTGGCTCCTGATAATATCGAAGGTGTTAAGCTTGGTGATGAAGTATACTTCCATGTTACCAATTTAGAGCAGGACTGGGATGTTCCTCATGGATTTGCAGTTAAAGGCGCTAATAATGCCGAACTGCTGGTCATGCCAGGGGAAACTGCTACCTTGAAATGGGTTCCTACCCGTGCCGCAATGTATCCTTTCTACTGTACAGATTTCTGTTCAGCGTTACACCAGGAAATGTCGGGTTATGTCCGTGTTTCTCCGGCCAACTCAAATATTGCAGTAGCTTATAAACTGGGTGAAAATCCGGTTGCTAAAAAATAAAAACTTAAAACCGGGGGAAACCCCGGTTTATCTACAAAATATAATATCATGATGCAAAATATATCCAGGAGAATAATAGCAATAAGCGCAGTGTTAATGATAAGTGCCTATTTTTTACCTCTATGGCAAATTATTTTGGAAGCTCCGCAATATCCTGAAGGACTTGGATTGGAAATATGGCTTCACGGAATAACAGGAAATATAGATCAGATTAATGGTTTGAATCATTATATCGGGATGAAACATATTGTGGTTGATGAGTTTCTTGAATTCAAGATTGTTCCATACATTTTTGCCCTGATCATCATACTCGGATTGTTTACAGCCTTAAATGGAAGCCGTAAACTGCTTTGGGTATGGATTTCTATTCTTATTGCATTTGCAATTGTTGGTTTTACAGATTTCTATTTGTGGGAATATGATTATGGTCATAACCTCGATCCCAGAGCTGCTATTAAAGTTCCGGGCATGTCTTATCAGCCGCCATTAATCGGATACAAACAGTTACTGAACTTTCTTGCAGGATCACTGCCTGCATCAGGAGCTATTATTGTGGGTTTGGCAGGCATAATGGCTGTGGGAGTTTTAGTTTATGAACACCGTTTAGCAAAACGATTTAAATTGAATGTGAATGCATTTACTGCGCCTGAAGTAAAGGCAGAAGAGCAGATGCAGCCTTTATAGCATTGATGATTAGTTAATAAGTATACTATGAAAACTCTAACCTCATTAATTCTGCTGCTTTCATTAGGTCTCATTTCATGCAGCCGCGAGCCAGAACCAATTGTTTATGGTAAGGATGCCTGTGAGCATTGCAAGATGACTATTATGGATTCCAAGTTTGGGGCAGAAATAGTCACTTCAAAAGGAAGGATTCATAAGTTTGATGCAATAGAATGCATGGTTGATTTCCTTAAAGATAATCCTGAAAGGATAAATAATTCAAAAGATATGCATCTGGCTATTGATGTTGCAGCCCCAGGCAATCTGATAAACGCCCGCAATGCGTTCTTCTTAAAAGATGAAGCCTTCAAATCGCCAATGGGCGGAAACCTTGCAGCATTTAATTCAAGACAACTGGCAGAAAATAATTTGCAAACTGCCGATGGAGAAGTGCTCACATGGGAAGAACTGTTAAAAATAAAATGATTATTAAAGCCCGGCTAACGGAAACTGTATAATCGCAAAAATGATTAACCATATGAAAACCATCTTGCTTATTTCTATTATATTACTGTTCCTGGTTCCATGTCAGGGCAAAACTATTGTAGTTGCAGCAGCAAGTAAAGTGCCGGATCTGAAAAAAGCGCTCCAGCTGGCAGATAACGGAGATACTATTATTGTAAAAAAGGGAATCTACCTTTCATTAAATACCATCGTAAATAAGGAAGTAACGATACTGGGTCAAAATTATCCTGTTTTGGACGCCCGGTTAAAGGAGGAAGTGATAACTATCCGGGCAAATAATGTAAAATTTGACGGGTTTATTATCAGGAATTCGAAGACCGGCGCAATGCGCGACTTCGCCGGAATCCGATTGCATAAGGTTCAGAACGCAGTAATATCAAACAATAAACTTGAAAATAACTTCTTCGGAATCTATTTATCCGATTCAAACAATATAAGGGTTATCAATAATAAGATTGAAGGCAATCATAGCCAGTTAAATTCCGGGAATGGTATTCATTTGTGGAAATGCAATAACATCGCTATAAAAGAAAATCACATTACCGGTCACCGTGACGGGATCTATTTCGAATTTGTAAAGAAGAGTGTGATCGAAAAGAATTATAGTGTCAAAAATTTCAGGTATGGCTTACATTTTATGTTTTCAGATGATGATATCTATCATAAAAACACATTCAAGAATAATGGGTCCGGGGTGGCAGTAATGTACTCCAAACGGATAAAAATGGTTAATAATTTATTCATAGAAAATTGGGGCAGCTCAATCTATGGACTGCTGTTAAAAGATATTTCATACAGCGAAATTAAGAATAACCGGTTTGTCAGAAATACAACCGGTGTATATATGGAAGGATGTGAGGGCTTAACCA
>DASWTL010000328.1:0-11115 GCA_036402155.1 Sphingobacteriaceae bacterium
AAATCATATTAATTTATATGTTGAACAGCTTACATCAAAGCTTGAGCAGGTAGCTCTGGCCGCGTTACAGGCCCGGCAGCCATCATTAGTAAGCTGGGGACAGGGAAAGGTTGGTTTTGCTGCTAACCGACGCAACGTTCCGGAATCCGTAGATCAGTCAATGCCGTTGCTGAAAGTTACCGATGCTAATGGAAAAATCAAAGGTATATTGATAAACTATGCCTGTCATGCCGTTTCACTTCGCGAAGGGATAAACCAATATCATGGCGACTGGGTTGGAGAAGCCCAACGGCTTATGGAAGAGAGTCAGCCTGGTGCCATTGCCATGGTTGCTATTGGTTGCGGAGCTGATGCTAATCCCATCGTAAAAGACATTGAAAAACTGGAGCCTTTGCAAAGAGCCAATGCATATGGGCAAATGATTGCTGATGAAGCTAACCGCCTTTTAACAACATCACTAAATCCGTTATCTGTACCTCCATCTGGACGTATTAAGATGATCGATCTGCCATTTACGCATGTTCCTGGTATACAGGAGCTTGTTAAACAAACTGAAGATAAAACGGTGAAAGGTTATTATGCCCGTTTGGCTCTCGACCGTATTGCCCGAGGTGAAAAGCTGCCCGCCGCCGTATCGTATCCGGTTCAAACGTGGAGCTTTGGAAAGCAACTGGCCATGGTATTTCTTGCAGGAGAAGTGGTTGCTGATTATTCATTGAGGCTAAAAAAAGAGCTTGATGCCGACCGTTTATGGATCAATGCGTATTCCAATGATGTGCCTTGTTATATACCATCAGAACGAGTATTAAAGGTTGCTGGTTATGAAGGAGCTCTATCCATGTACTATTATAATAAACCGGCGCCTTTTGCTGCAGGAGTGGAGGATAGAATTGTAAACACCGTACATGATTTGATGCCAAAATCATTCAAGGCTGTTAAAAAGTAAAAAACTATATATATCTTAAACCCCTTAATCTCAAAAGGAATTTATGAATTTATCAATCAGGGTTCGACTTTCAACCTTAATGTTTTTACAGTATTTTGTATGGGGAGCATGGTATGTAACCATGGGTACTTATCTTTTTAAAGCATTAAATGCAGATGCCATTCAAATTGGATCAAGCTATGCAAATCTTTCCATTGCCGCTATAATTTCACCTTTTTTTGTAGGCTTAATTGCTGATCGGTTTTTTTCAGCGCAAAAAGTATTGGGTGTTTTACACCTGTTAGGAGCGGCTACTTTATATTATACAAGTACCGTGTTAGAGTTTAATGAGTTTTGGTGGCTCATACTGTTGTATACGCTGCTTTATATGCCAACTATATCGTTGTCAAATTCTGTTTCATTTGCCCAGATGAAAGATGCAGGCAAGCAATTTCCTGCTGTACGCGTATTTGGAACTCTTGGTTGGATCGTAGCGGGATTGATCATCGGGTTTATGAAAATAGAAAGCTCACCGCTTACTTTTCAGATTGCCGCAGCATGTTCATTGGTACTGGGTATATTTAGTTTCTTCCTTCCGGATACGCCTGCCAAAAAACAGGAAACCAATATTGCATCCATTCTGGGGTTAGATGCACTGGTAATGTTTAAAAGCAGATCCTTCAGTGTGTTTTTTATAACTTCTATATTAATATGTATCCCACTGGCTTTCTATTACGGCTTTACAAACCCATTCCTTAATGATATCGGTGTGGAAAATGCAGCGAGTATCATGACATTAGGACAAGCGTCTGAAGTGCTGTTTATGCTGCTTATGCCTTTATTGTTTATCCGTCTTGGAGTGAAGAAAATGTTGCTGATCGGGATGTCTGCATGGGTGATCCGATACTTGTTCTTCTCATACGGAGATGTGGGTGCAGGTATGTGGATGCTTTACGGAGGTATTATTTTACATGGTATATGTTATGATTTCTTCTTTGTAACTGGCCAGATCTATATAGACAATAAAGCGGGTGAATCTATGAAAAGCGCTGCACAGGGACTGATTACTTTTGCAACCTATGGTGTAGGGATGCTTATTGGTTCTTATGTTTCAGGATTCCTCACTCAGCAATATGCATCTACAGTAAACGGTGTTTTACAATACGACTGGAAATCGATCTGGTTCATTCCGGCTTCTATTGCTTTTGTTGTGATCATCATTTTCGCTATATTTTTTAAAGAAAAACAAACCTCAGTTAATACTATACACAGTTAATATTTATGTCTGAAAATAAGAATATACGTATCCTGGTGGTAGGATGCGGAAACATGGGTGCGTCTCATGCTACGGCTTATCATACGCTTGATGGATTTGAAATATGTGGCCTTGTATCTCCGGGAAAAAGTAAAGAAGTTCTAAATAAGAAACTGGGAGGGGGATATACACTATACAACGATTACGAACAGGCCCTGGAAGCCACAAAACCTGATGCGGTATGTATTTCAACCTATCCGGACACCCATGAAAGTTATGCAATTAAAGCCTTTGAAAATGGCTGTCATGTATTCATCGAAAAGCCGCTGGCCGACTCAGTAGAAGGCGCTGAACGGGTAGCCGAAGCCGCCAGGAAGGCCGGAAAGAAATTAGTAATAGGATATATTCTGCGTCATCATCCTTCATGGGAGAAGTTTGTTGAGTTAAGTCATGAGTTAGGTAAACCATTGGTAATGCGTATGAATTTGAACCAGCAGAGCCACGGGTTTATGTGGGATGTACACCGGAACCTGATGAAAAGCCTGAGCCCCATTGTAGATTGCGGAGTACATTATATTGATGTAATGTGCCAGATGACCCGTTCAAAACCTGTTCAGGTTAACGCTATTGGTGCAAGGTTAACAGATGATATCCCGGAAGGTAATTACAATTACGGTCAGCTTCAGATCCGTTTTGAGGATGGTTCTGTAGGCTGGTATGAAGCAGGGTGGGGGCCTATGATCAGTGAAACCGCCTTTTTTGTAAAGGACGTTATTGGACCAAAAGGATCGGTATCTATTGTAGCTAAAGAAGCTGCAGGTGCAGGAAAGTCAGATTCTGTAGAAGCTCATACTAAAACTGAATCTCTTCGCTACCATCATGCAGAACTAAACAGCGAAAATGCGTTTGTTAAACAGGATACCTGGATTAACCTGGAAGATGAACCTGATCACCAGGAATTATGCAATCGTGAACAACGTTATTTTTTAAACGCCATCCATAACGATACTGATCTTACTGATCATGTTCAGGATGGAATTAATAGCCTTCGTATTGCTTTTGCCTGTGATGAATCAGTGAGAACAGGTAAGGTAGTTCAGCTTTAATTTCGAGTTATAAATACTGAGGTTGCTTTATAGTAACCTGAGTAGGCAGCACTTAAATTAAATTGTGCAAAATAGCTTGACCGGCAGCATCTTATTCGAAGTGATCCGAAGGAGGTGCAGCCGGTTTTTCTTTGATATTTTGAGAATCGGGTTTGTCGTCGTCAAAAAGAATCCGGATAGCAGGTGTTTGCATATCATCATTCTGGCCATCTTTCATAGCCCAGAAAAAGGCGCCAAGAAAGATCAGTGCTACCAGAATACTGCAACCGATAAGAAAATACAGAATATTCATCGCTTTCTATTTGCTATTTTCATGATAATTGATTTTTACCCGCAAAGTATCTGGTTGTTACCGATGTAAACAGCAGGATGGTTATGGTACTTAATGGCATCAGAACTGCTGCGGTAAGTGGTGATAGGATCCCCTGCACTGCAAAGTAAACCCCAATAAGATTATAAGATGCAGAGATAACCAGACTCATTCTGATTGTGCTGACAGCATCGCGTGCGTGGGATATGAAATTTGGCAATTTTGCCATAGACATGCCGTTAAGTATGGCATCACAGCCGGGGGTGAAATTGTTAATATTGTCTGTTACTGCAACACCCAGATCACTTTGTTTTAATGCTCCCGCGTCATTTAATCCATCACCTAACATCATTACCTTTTTACCTGTTGATTGCAGGCTCTTAATGTATTCGAGTTTTTGAACCGGAGTTTGCTTGAAAAAGATCTGCTCCGGAACAGGGAAGAAGGCAGATAAGCTTCTTTTATCGTTCTCGTTATCACCCGATAACAGATGGAGGTCAAACTTACTGGCCAGGTTCTTGAAAAGAGAAGGCAAGCCTGCGCGCCATAGCTGCTTAACTTTAAAATAACCGTAATAAACATCACTAATCTCTAAATGAATTACGGATGAATCCGCTTTTATGGCAGTTGCAGAAGGGATAAATGATGGACTCCCCAGTTTGATTTCCTGATTATTTATAATGCCATAAATACCTCTGCCGGGTAATTCAGTGAAACAAAAAACCGGCAGGTATTGATCTGTTTTATGCCAGTTTAGAAGTTCACGGCTTAACGGGTGGGAAGAGTTTCTTGCCAGTGACACCACCATTGTTTTTTCAATCTCTGTAAGATTTCCTGAGAAGGAGAGATGTACAGCATCAGGCGACGTGATGGTGCCGGTTTTATCAAATACAATAGTATTCACTTTGGCCAGCTGTTCAACCACATCAGTGCTTTTCAGGTAGAACCGGTTCTTATCAAAACTACTGAGTACCGTTGACAGGGTAAACGGAGTACTTAAAGCCAATACACAGGGGCAGGCAACTATCAATACAGCAGTAAACGCATTCCATGCTTTTGCTGTATCTGATGATAAAACCCAGTATCCGGCTGCAGCAAAGGCAATTATGAAAATTACCAGGACAAAATATTTAGCTATAGTATCGTTAAAATTCTGGATCTTGTCATCTTTCTTTGTGAATGCCTCATTGTTCCATAAGCGGGTTAGATAACTTTGCGATACCGGCTTAATTACTTCCAGTTCAATAGCTTCACCAATCTGACGGCCCCCTGCATATATAATTTCGCCTAATACTTTTTTTACAGGAACAGATTCGCCGGTTACAAAGCTAAAATCTACATAACCTTCCCCTTTCATTAAAATAGCATCTGCAGGGATGATCTCATTGTTTCTAACAAATATCCGGTCTCCAACAGTCAACTCTTCTATAGCAACCGGTTTTTCACGATCATTTCTCAAAACTGTTACCGCTACAGGAAAGTAGGAGCGGTAATCTCTTTTAAACGACAGATGGTAATAAGTACGCTGCTTTACCCACCTTCCCATCAGTAGCAGAAAAACCAATCCGGTAAGTGTATCAGTAAACCCCGGGCCGGTTTCGGTAATGATTTCAAAAGCCGATCTTAAAAACAGAATTCCTATGATAAGTGCAAGCGGGGCATCAAGATTGATCATCCTGTTTTTTAATGCAGTCCATGCAGAAACGAAGAATTCACGACCGCTGTAAAAGGTTACCGGAATGGCAAAGGCCAGGTTCAGCCAGCTAAAAAGCGATCTGAATTGCTGTTCGACTGAAGATAAGCCGAGGTACTCCGGAAAGCTAAAAAGCATTACGTTACCCATGCAAAATCCTGCTACGGCAATTCTTTTAATGAGTTCATGGTTATCTGACTTTTGTTTTTCTTTAACAACATCCTGTAAACTTATAAGTGGTTCATAGCCAATTGATACCATAAGTTCCACCACCTGTCTGAAGGATATTTCCTGGTGTTTAAAACTGACAGATACCTGTTTTTTCAGAAAATCGATCCTGGAATATAACACTCCCGGATTTAGCTTATGCAAATGCTCAAGTAACCAGATGCATGAGCTGCAGTGTATGGCAGGAACATAAAATGTGGTAGTGGTTATGCGGTCATCCGTATAATCAACGAGTTTGGCTATGATACCAGGTTCATCTAAATATTCATAATGTTGCAGTGAATTGCTTTGTGTCTGGCCGGGTGAATTATTGTAAATGTAGTAACTGCACAGGTTATTTGATGATAAAACCTGGTAAACACTTCTGCAACCGATACAGCAAAATGACTTTTCATCAAGCTGATACTCTATATTTTTTACCTCTGTACCACAATGGTAGCATTGGTTATCCGTTAGGGTTTGATTTGCCATAATTATTTTGTGTAAAGATTGTTACACATGGCCTTATTTAAAATGATAGTTATTATCCGGGTTTGTGATCTGGGTCACTTATTAATCCCCCCGGATGTCTTCAAAGTCTGCCGGCTAACCTTCATAAATAACACCAGAAGTTGGTGTTTCGCTTAATTCTATTTTCTTTAAGGATGGAAGATGAGGCTTTATATTATTCCATAACCAAACCGCCAGCAACTCGCTTGTGGGATTCTCAAGCCCGGGAATATTATTTAATAGCTGATGATCAACGATATCAATAATTGGTTTAATGATTTTTTTCATCTCGGCGAAATCAATTATCCAGCCGGCTTCCTGTAATTCGCCTTCAACATAAATTACCAGTTTATAGGTATGGCCATGCATTGCCCTGCATTTATGCCCGGCAGGTACATTTGGTAAGAAATGAGCAGAATCGAAGGTGAATTGTTTATATATAAGCATGTGGCAAAGCTGTAATAAATGGATGCACCGGAAAATGATCGATATCACATTTTATTATGATAACAGTCATACTGTCCACTGCGTTTGCGATCGATTTTTATAGCCAGATCAGCGTGGCTTTACTTGCGCTGTAAAAACAAATATTATGCTTCAGGAAATAGCAAGTTTTATTGATAAAAATAAGGTAGCCACCATTTGCGGTATTGGTGAAGATCATGCTCCTTATTGCTTTAATTGTTTTTATGCATTTGATGCAAAAAACCAGTTATTATTTTTTAAGTCGTCATCTACTTCAAATCATTCAAAAATTCTTTTAAAAAATGAAAGAGTATCCGGAACTATATTGCCCGATAAATTAGAATTCCTGGCAATTAAGGGAATTCAGTTTTCCGGAAAAGTTTTATATGACTCCTTTCCTGAACAGATCCGGCCGGAAGTAAGCTATCACAAAAGATTTCCTTTGGCATTAGCGAAGCCCGGTGACGTATGGTGTATACAGTTAGAGATGATAAAAATGACTGATAATACCCAGGTTTTTGGAAAAAAGACCGAATGGGTTAAACAGCCATGCTAAAGATCTGGCTTTCCGGCTTATTGCGCCATAGTCTTTGGTCAAAGCACATACAGATGTTTCTTAAAAACGACCTGCCTTTTTCTGTTACCACCAGTTGATCCTCTTCAAATTGAATCAGCCCGTCTTCTTTTAACGGTATCAACCTCGACATGATTTCGTCAAACAAAGGTTGCCGGGAATTGAATGGTGTTACACCTTTGCACATAATATCCAGAATATACCGTCGCACCACCAGGTCTTCTTCAGTAAGTATATGTCCCTTGACTAAAGGGAAAGATCCCTCTGCAATATTTTTCAGGTAAGTTTCCACCAATTTAACGTTTTGGGCAAATGCGTACCAGCTATCACTGATTGAAGAGATTCCCAGACCGATTGAAAGTTTGGTGTACTGATGGGTATACCCCATAAAATTCCTGTGAAGTCGATTGGTTTGAGAGGCAATGTATAAACTATCACTTTTTAAAGCGAAGTGATCCATTCCCACATCATAGTAACCAGCCTGCTGAACAAGTTCTCTTCCGCGTTCATATAGCGCCCTCTTTTCCTCATCTTCAGGCAGATCCTTCTCAGTAAAACGACGTTGTCCCGGCTTGATCCATGGCACATGTGCATAACTGTAATATGCTATACGGTCGGGCATGAACCTTATAACTTTATTGAAAGTATCTTCAACACTTGCCAGATTTTGTAAAGGTAAGCCATAGATCAGATCAAAGTTTACCGAAGTGTAACCGATTGCTCTGGCCTGACTCGTTACATGTTCAACCTGTTCAATAGTTTGTTTTCTGTTTATAATTTCCTGCACAGCCGGGTCAAAGGTTTGAACGCCGATACTTACCCGTCTGAACCCATAATTATACAGCATCTGCAAATGGGCGGTAGTGGTATTTGCCGGATGAGCCTCGAATGAAAAATCGGATCCTTCTACCACTTCAGCATATTCAAAAATTCCCTTTATTAACTTTTCAAGGTTCTCCGGACTGAAAAATGTAGGTGTACCTCCTCCAAGATGCATCTCCCTGATCCTTGGTTTACAACCCAATACATCACAATACATTTGCCATTCTTTAATCACAGCCAGAATATATGGCTCCTCAACTTTATGGTTTTTAGTAATGCGTGTGGTACACCCGCAGTAAGTGCACAGGTTTTCACAGAAAGGCAGGTGTATATAGATGCTGATTCCATCTGCACTGCTTTCCATATATGATTTCCGGACACTATCTAACCAACTTTCTTTATTCCATAATTCGGGCTCCCAATAGGGTACAGTGGGGTAGCTTGTATATCTTGGCGCGGCAACGTTATATTTTTTTATAAGATTTTTTGAAATCATTTTACGGAAATTAACTGGGGAACAACAACATCAACAATAGAACCGGCCTCTGTATTTTTTTCAGCGCTCCAGTTATCCAGGTTTGCAATGGTTTTTTCTGCAATAATCTGCAATGCCTCCTTTGTTAAGAAGGCCTGGTGAGGTGTCAGCAGAACTCTTGAATTTTGAATAAATGCTTTCAGAAGCTGATCATTTACAGGTTTCTGACTGAAATCAAAAAAGAATACATTTTGCTCAAATTCATACACATCCATACCGATTTTACTGATCTTTTCTGCTTGCAGGGCATTGTAAACTTCTTTTGCATTGAAGACACCGCCACGGCTTACATTGATCAGAATTACACCATCCTTCATTTTATTAATGGTTTTGGCGTTAACCATATGCTTGGTTTGCTCGGTAAGCGGAACATGAAAAGATATGATATCCGATTGCTCGAGTAATTGTTCAAAACTAACCTGTTGTGAATCCAACGATTCGGCCAGTTCAGGAACATCTAAAATATCACTTACCAATACACGGGCTCCAAATCCACGTAAAATTTTAGCAAGTGCACGACCGGTTCTTCCAAAACCAACAATCCCAACTGTTTTACTGCTTATGGTACTACCAACCAGGTTATCAAGTGTGAAATCATACTGCATCATTTGCTGATGCGCCGGAAGAATGTTACGACATAACGCTAAGATCAGCGTTATGGCATGTTCTGCAATTGATTCGGGTGAATAAGCCGGAATATTAGCCACTTTTATGCCAAGACGCTCAGCCTCCGACAGATCAATGTGATCGGTGCCGGTTGACCGTGTTGCTATATATTTGACACGTAATTCTTTTAATTTTTGAAGTACAGGTGCAGAGACGTCATCAGATGGAAATACAAGCACTGCTTCTTTTCCTTCAGCATATTTAACGGTATCTGTTGTTAACCTGTTGGATATTAGTGTGATATCGTGTTTCTTGCCACTGGCTTTAATAAGAAGCTCTTTCTCGCAAGGCTTGATACTATATGCTACCGCTTTCATGCTATAAATGGTTTGCATCAAAAGTAGCGGGTATTTTAACCGTATGGTATGAGACTAGTCAACCGGAAAAGTGATCCTCATCACTATTGTTTTACTTTTTTAAGTTTAGATACAGATAGTATTTTTATTGAACTTCCCTCTTTTTCTATCAGATGCTCCTCTTTAAAGTCGGCAAGGGTTCGGCTGATGGTCTCGTTCGCAGTTCCTACCATAGAAGCCAGATCATCACGAGAAACCCTGATTGTGCTGACATCAGAATTGGGTTCTCCGAATTTTTCAGAGAGACTGACCAATGCATCTGCAACACGTTTACGTACAGAATTATAAGCAAGCTTTAATAATTGGGCTTGTTTTTCCTGCACATTTCCCGATAGAAGTTCAATAAATTTCTTTGATATTCCCGGGTTTTTAAAAAGGAGTGCATTAAACTCTTCACGTGAAATTAAGTGTAATTCCGAGGGTTCTAATGTCTCTGCGTTATCTGTACAAGGCTTATTTAATAATACTGAATTATATCCGAAGAATTCCCCTTGTGTATACATGCCGGTTGATATCTCCCGCCCATCCTGATAAACCATATAGGTGCGCACACTACCTTCACGAACCATATAAACATTTGAAAGATTATCTCCTTCCATGTAAATATTTTGTTTTTTCTTGTAACTCCGAAGGCGGCTGCCGGTTGAAAGTTCATTCAATAATTTTGCTGAGCGAACTTCATCTAAAAGACCTTCCAGCGAAGCAGAGTTCCCGATATTTTTTTTCAGTTGATCCCGTTTTTGTAACCTGGTTTCTATGGCATTTAAAAGTTCCATATCATCAAATGGCTTGGTCAGATAATCATCAGCTCCCATTTCCATGCCCTTGCGCAGATCTGCGCGCTCAGCTTTTGCTGTTAAAAAAATGAATGGGATATTAGCAGTTTGCTCATTTTTATTAAGCAGATACAATACACCATATCCGTCCAGTTCAGGCATCATAATATCACAAAGAATAATATCCGGAAGATGCGTTTGTGCCAGGTCAACACCCATCTTTCCATCTTCTGCTGTATAAACAGTATAATCGGCTAATTCCAGTATTTCAGCAGTACTCTCACGAATATCCTGATTATCCTCAATTATTAATACCGTTTTATTTTTCATATAAACTATAATTTTTTAATGGATGTAAAGCTTGGAAAGCTTTATTAATTTTCAATTTTTTCACCAGCGAATTGCAATCAGCCGATTCACCTCATTTCTTGTTCAAAAATCAAGGAAATTGTGGTTCCTTTATTTTGGGCGCTTTTACAGATAACCTGACCCTCCATCAATTCAACATACCGTTTAACAATGTTTAGGCCAAGGCCTGTTCCGGGTATGTTTCCGGTATTATGTGCCCGGAAAAACGGTTCAAAAAGGTTCTTTTGCTCATCTACCGGAATGCCTATACCATTATCTTTTACTATTATATAAAGTTCTGTCTCTGTTAATTCAGTATTAAATTCAATAAAAGTGTTTTCTCCTGAGTATTTAATAGCATTTGATATCAGATTGATAACCGAACTTTTTAAAAGCGCAGGGTCCAGAAACACCCTGTCGGTAGTTCCGGTATGCTGATAAACTATATTTTGATTCTGCTTTGCAATCATCTGCATCTCTTCGATGATATCCTCAGAAAATTTTACAATATCGAATTCCTGAAACTGCGGTTCCGTTTTGCCGGCTTCCAATTTTTCAAGTGAAAGG
>DASWTL010000329.1:0-1803 GCA_036402155.1 Sphingobacteriaceae bacterium
AAAAAATGTTAAATATTATTTGTCACGAAGCATCTGTCGCTGAACAAGTAACGTCAATATTGACACTTCAACCTGAAGCACGTCATAATTAGTGCTTATCATCTTTAATAAAGAATTACAACTAAAATAAATATGAAATTAAATATCGCCCTTTTAGCAGGAGATGGAATCGGACCTGAAGTTATAGATCAGGCAGTAAAGGTATCTGACGCCGTAGCAAAGAAGTTCAATCATGAAATAAAGTGGACATCGGCATTAACTGGTGCAAGTGCAATTGATGCAGTTGGTGAGCCATATCCTGATGAAACACATGAGGTTTGTATGGCTGCAGATGCCGTTCTTTTTGGTGCAATCGGTCATCCGCGCTATGATAACGACCCTAAAGCTACTGTGCGTCCGGAGCAAGGCCTGTTAAAAATGCGCAAAAAACTGGGATTATTTGCTAATGTGCGTCCAACATTTACTTTTCCTTCCTTAATTGATAACTCTCCCCTAAAAAGAGAGCGGATTGAAGGTACAGACCTGATCATCCTTCGCGAACTAACCGGCGGTATTTACTTCGGTGAAAGAGGCCGAAAAGATGATGGAAATACGGCTTTTGATACATGTACATACACCAGGGAAGAAGTGCAGCGTTTAGCAAAGCTGGGCTTCGAAATGGCAATGACCCGCAGTAAAAAATTATGCTGTGTAGATAAAGCGAACGTTTTAGAAACTACAAGGCTGTGGAGAGAAACCGTTCAGGATATGGAGAAAGATTATCCTGATGTGACAGTAAGCTATGAGTTTGTTGATGCTGTGGCCATGCGTTTGGTTCAATGGCCTAATTCATATGATGTACTGATCACTGAAAACTTATTCGGAGATATTTTGACTGATGAGGCCTCGGTAATTTCAGGATCTATGGGATTAATGCCTTCCGCTTCAATCGGGCTGCATACCTCGCTATTTGAACCGATACACGGCTCATACCCACAAGCAGCAGGAAAAGATATTGCTAATCCGCTAGCAACCGTATTATCTGCAGCCATGATGTTTGAAGATGCTTTCGGATTAAAAGAAGAAGCAGAATTGATCAGATCGGTAGTAAACAAATCTTTGGCTGAAGGTATAGTTACGGAAGATCTTGCCGGAAAAAATAAAGCTTATAAAACCAGTGAAGTTGGCGACTGGTTAGCAGCAAATATTTAAAATTACGATATAATCCACCTGATAGATACGATCAGGTGGATTATATTTGTTCGACGTCTCTACTCCTCTTTAGGCACCTAAAGAAAACAATTCCCGAACACGTCTCCATACCTTTCATAATTGACATTTTTCCTTTCAAAACGGTCATAAATGTCGTATATTAGTTATCATCACCTTTCTCAAAAAAAGCGGGTAAAGATCATTCCTCAGTTATTCTTCCTGAAAATATCAATTACAACTCCACCTCAAGTCCACGTAAAGTCCACCTTAACTCCACGTTAAGTCCACGTTTCCTTGTAGGTTCCCGGTAGGTTCCTGTAGGGTTTCTTCAGGGATTCTGTATGCTTTCTCCGATGCATTGTCAGGGCGTGTTCAAGACAGGTTTGCCGGCTGTCAAAGCTGTCTCGACATGGGTCGGCAATGGTAGTGAAAATACCCAAACATGCAATTTGTAAAGCGCTGTTCTCTTTGCAGACGTGAACGGAGGGTGTAAAATACTTTTTATCATGTCATCAGCTAAAAAAATTGAACTCTCAATCCTCCCCTCCATTTAATACAACCAACTGATTAACAACCTCCTCAGCCGCAAAATTCCGTCTACAAAATTTACAT
>DASWTL010000330.1:0-2911 GCA_036402155.1 Sphingobacteriaceae bacterium
TATTTCTGTGCTCAGATCAACCACCAACTCATTTTTTGCATTTTTTTGAACTGCAATAATGGGATCATATATGCTTGGAGAATACTTTATCTCTGCTTCATCATATCTTCCAAAATGATTTTCTACCCTCTTCGAAAAATCATTCCAGTTTCTTTTTGAAGACGGCGACCATAAAGATTCTGCGATTGCCCATCCCCTGGGCCAGGTCATATACTGGGCATGACGCATATTATAGATCTGCTCAGTCCACAAATTAGCCTGCCCGCCTTTAATCAAGGCCGGGTTGACCCCTTCCGGCAGTGGCTCGAACTGATACGCCTTGTTTAAGCGGAGTGTGGCATACACTGACGGTTCAATAGCCGGATCGCCCTGCATATAGTCGATATACGCGAACGTGGTAGGACTCATCACCACCTCATGTCCCATTTTGGCGGCTTTAATACCACCTTCCAGTCCGCGCCAGCTCATCACCGCAGCATTTGGAGTTAATCCACCTTCAAGTATCTCATCCCATCCGATAAACTTCTTGCCTTTAGAGTTTACAATACCCTCTACCCTCTTGGTAAAATATCCCTGGACTTCCTCGATGGTTTTTAACCCTTCCTTTTGCATTAATGCTTTTATCTGGGGGTTCTGCTGCCAGAAATTATGAGCAGCTTCATCACCGCCCATGTGGATATATTCGAATGGAAAGAGTTCGGCCACCTCTGTTACCACTTTATCAACAAATTCATACACCTTTTCATTTGCCGGGCATAACGCATTGTCTACCAGGGCAATGGGTGGCGCTCCGCGTGACCAGTCCATGATCTGCTCGCCTGACCGCACCCGGTAATTCACTGCATCCGGAGTACAGCTTAACTCAGGATAAGAAGCAATTGCGGCAAGACTATGACCCGGAACATCAATTTCGGGTAAAATGTCAACAAAGCGTTCTTTAGCGTACTTCACCAGCTCTTTAATATCTTCATGTGTATAAAACCCACCGTAATCTCGGGGCTCGTCAGGGGTAGGAGGAGAGAAATTCCCAAAATATCCCACTTTCTTTACATTCCACGAACCAATTTCAGTAAGTTTAGGCAAGCTTTTGATCTGGATCCGCCATCCTTCATCATCGGTTAAGTGCAGGTGAAGCAGGTTATACTTGTACCGAACCATCTGATCGATATAATCTTTCACCTCCTGTTTGGTGAAGAAATGACGGGCTACATCGAACATCAGGCCGCGCCATCCAAACCTTGGATAATCAGTGATATTAACACATGGCGCTTCCCATTTTACATTTTTCACCAATTGATTGCTCTCAATTTCCTTAGGAAATAACTGTACAAGCGTTTGGGCGCCGTAAAACAATCCGGCAGGCTCATTAGCCTTTATAACAACGCTGCCGGGTGTAACAGCCAGCTGATACCCTTCCTTAGGAAGCGAAGCGTCGTGTTTTTTATTTAGCTGAAGGTATATGTTTGCTGTTGAGGCATTGGGATATATGGCTACCTGTGATCCGGTTGGGACTGATAGCCGGGCTTTAAGAAATGCTATGGTTGTTTTTAATGCAGGGTTATTATCAGCTTTTATTGTTACCTGATGAGGTAATTCGAATGATCCGGTATTCCTTATTAAATTAACAGGCTCGGGAATAATTGAAATTTCGTTTTTTTGCTGGCTATATGCCCCAACCGAAAGAGATAGTAAAAGCAACAGAATTAGTTTTCTCATAGCGAAAATGTAGAATGTCTTAAGTTCCGCAATTTATCAAAATTCGTCTGAAATAATTATCCGTGAAATATCATAAATGGTTTTCTGCCGGAAAATCAATACCGGTGAAAACCCATGGATTCTTGCCTATAGTTTTCAGCTTGTTCTATAATTCGATGTAAACCTATTTCACTTTATTGGCTTTTATCAAAAACACACTTCTGCGGGGAACAGTAACTTTGAATTCCTTTTTAAAAGTTCCCAGATCTTTATGGCGCCAAAGGTCTCTTACTACCTGGTTACGTTGCAAGCCCGCTTCTTTCCAACTAATTGAAATCTCGGATGGCCCTTCTCCGCTATTAACAAAACCAATTGCCCGGCTTCCATCTTCCAATTCCTTTACCATTACAAAATTATCTTCTGATCTTTTAATCACATCTGCTGATTTTCCCAGAGGATCCTGATTCACATCAATTACTTCAGGATTACACAAGATATTCAGGGTAAATTCATCAATCCGGCTAAGGTCACCGCTATAGATCAATGGTGAGGCAATTAAAGCCCACATCGACATAAAGGAGTATTGTTCATTAGGTGTAAGATGAGAAGGCCTTGGTGATTTCGCATTGACATGTCCGATCTGAAGGTAATCCGCATCGTTCCATGAACCAGGTTTCGACCACTGGCGATACTCTGCATCATTTAATGCCACCTCAAACAGCCGGTAAAGCTCGCCACCCAGATCAAATGCCGTTCTCCAGGAATGACCACCAACCTCCTCGCCCCATGTCCAAACTTCATTCTTGGCATAGCAGAGGTTATAAACTATATCCCTTTTCTGTTCTTTTAATATCGCACCCATTTCACTATATGGCTTTTTTATCATTTCCATGGTTTGAGGCCCCTGAGTATATATTCCTTCATACGAACACCAATCGTATTTAAGAAAATCAAATCCCCAGTCGGCAAATTGCTTTGCATCCTGTGCGGCGTGCCCAAGGCTGCCTGTATGACCTGCACAGGTTAGAGGGCCTGGAGAGGTGTAAATACCGGCTTTAAGTCCTTTAGAATGAATATAATCAGTTAATCCCTTCATATCCGGAAAATACTTATTGGGCAAAATATTACCTGCGGCATCCCTAGATTGTCCTTTCCGGGTGGTATCTCTAGGAGTTACCCCATTCATCCAGCAATCATCAAGATTAACGTAGTCGTA
>DASWTL010000331.1:0-9657 GCA_036402155.1 Sphingobacteriaceae bacterium
GGTCAAAAGTTGATTTTGTTGATCCGGAGCACACCCCAAACAATGTCGGTATGCAATACCCCATCACCCAGAATTACAATTTTGGTGTAAACCTTACATTTTAAACTACGGAAATGAACAATATTAAAATTTATATATTAACCCTGGTTACGTCTTTTTTGGTGCTTTCTTCCTGTAAAGATGCTCTGGATGTAGCCCCTAAGAATATTATCCAGTCTGATATTATATTTTCGGATGAATCAGCAATAGAGGCCTACCTGGCAAGCTTATATTATGAACTGCCCGTAGAAGATTTTCGATTTGCCCCAAATGGCGGTTTTAACCGTTCAGGTACTGGCACCGGCGGAACATCGTTAGCGCACTTATCTGATGAGGCCTTAACAACAACTGCCAGCAGCGATATTGGCAGTGGATCTGCCTTAGGTTATTTTCCTTATTCATCCATTCGAAATGTGAATGCATTCATAGAAAAAATACCATCATCGCCCCTGGCCTCTGATAAAAAGAATCAATGGCTGGGTGAGGCAAAATTTATAAGGGCATATTATTATTTCGGGCTGGTAAAACGCTATGGTGGAATGCCCCTGATTACGACCACACAAAATTTTGATGGTACCAATCTTGGTGAACTTCAGGTTCCGCGGAATACGGAAAAGGAACTATATGATTTTATCGGAAAGGAACTCGATGAAGCTGCAGCACTTTTAAGGCCTTCAAGTCCTTCCGGCAGAGCTAATAAATACGTTGCCTATACACTAAAATCAAGGGCAATGTTGTATGCGGCGTCTATTGCCAAATATGGTACGGTAGAGCTGGACGGCTTGGTTGGAATCCCGGCTTCCAGTGCTAATACCTACTGGCAGGCAGCCTATGATGCCGCAAAGCAGGTGATCGGCAAGTATTCGTTGTATAATAAGAACGCAAATAAAAGCCAAAACTTCGCCGACCTGTTTCTTGATGCAAATAACCCCGAGATCATTTTTGTAAAGAATTTTAAAGAAGCAGCGGGCAATTCACATTCATACGATCTGTTTAACGTTCCGTATGGGGTAAGGGCTCCGAGTGGTTATGGAGGCCGTATAAGTCCAACGGTTGAATTAAGTGAAGCCTATGAGTATATAAACGACGCTAATGGCGCCTTAAAAATAACTGATGGTTCCGGCAACCCGATCAAGTATCCGGATGTGCTCTCCTTGTTTGCAAATAAGGATCCCCGGTTAGCCGCTACCTTTATTTTACCTTTTTCTACATGGAGGGGAACTACAATTGATGTTCAGGCCGGATTAATAAACGGAACGAATACCATCACTACCGGCGATTATAACACGAAATTCAATACACCATCAGGCCCCATTGACATCATTGGCAGGAACGGAATAGGTGGAAGCGGAGGTGAGCGTACACAAACCGGCTTTTATATTCGTAAGTATTTAGACCCTGGCAAGGAGCCCTCTTCCATTAGCGGAACATCCGGCGAGCAGCAGTTTATTGATTTTCGGTTTGCCGAAGTGTTGTTGAATTATGCAGAAGCAGCTGTAGAGTTGGGGGGAAGCGCTAAGATCGCTGATGCCAAAAGCGCAATTAATGATATTCGTGCCCGGGCAGGAATCCAACTGCTAAGTGATGCTGAAGTGACCAGAGACCGCATTCGTCGTGAACGGCAGGTTGAATTGGCTTTCGAAAGCCACAGGTACTGGGATATCAGAAGATGGCGTATTGCCGATCAGGTTTTGAACAATAAGAACTTTGCTGTACTGATGCCATACCGGGTGCTTGATGATAGTCCGAACACCTTTATATTTAAAAAGGTACCGTCCCCTTCAACCAAGAATTTTCTTCCGAAGCTATATTATGAACAAATTCCAACAGGAGAAATTGCGAAGAATCCCAAATTAATTCAAAACCCGCTTTATTAATTATAAGCTTACTGTTATGAAAATTAAAAGTATAATATATATCCTGAGCTGTTTTTCGCTTTTTTTGATATCATCCTGCACCGAAGATGATAATTATGATGGCCCTAACGCAACTATTAAAGGAGCTATAATAGATGATATAACCAAGTTGCCTATTCAGACTGAACAACCTAATGGGATTACCATCAGAATGCTCGAGACCAAATATTCCAACCCAAGTAATATCGATTTCTGGGCAAAGGCCGACGGGACATTTGAGAACGCAGCCATGTTTTCCGGTGAATATAGTATTGTTCCATTTCAAGGGCCGTTCTTTCCCTCTTCCGTTGCCGCCAAGGAAGTGAATGTCAGCGGCACAACTGAAGTGAACTTTACTGTTGTACCTTATCTTGCGGTTACGGCTACGGCAGCTCCTTCTACTGGTGGAGTTACCGTGAAATTCAAACTCTCCAGATCAGCTGCAACAGGATTGACCCATGGTAAAATCACAGAGACAAGATCATTGGTTTCCAGTATTCCAACTGTAAATACAACTGTTTTTGAACGGATTAATAATTCAGACAAGATAGCAGTCCGCAATTTTTCTAATGCCACTACTTTTCCAGACGCCACCATTCTTGCAACAGAATATACGGATGTAATTTCCGGTCTGGTATCTGGCAAAACCTATTACGTTCGTGTTGCAGCACGAACAGCTTCATCTACAAGGTATAATTACAGTCCGGTAATGACCGTAGTGGTGCCTTAATAAAGTTCTAAAGCATAAAAAACACCGGTGTCTTTTTTACCGGTGTTTTTTATTCATTGAAGGGTTACGCTGTTTTTAATGTACCGTTGGGAAATTCGCGAGCGCTTCCATTTTAGAGTTATATTGAATCCTAATATGCTAAGGGTGAGATTCTTAATGTATACGCTTTCGGTTTTGTTATTATTCTTTTTTACCAATAATGCAAATGCTCAAACCAATAAAAAGTTAAACTACAATGCGTTCTGTTTTTATTACAATTGGTACGGTAATCCAGCTTATGATGGTAAATATATTCATTGGGCCCATCCGGTGTTAACTTCAGGCCCGGCGGACACTGTCTTCAGTTATATTCCGGGATATGATAATAATATCGCCGCAAATTATTACCCCGCACTTGGCACCTACAGCAGCAATGACAGTTCTGTGGTAAGAGCGCATATGAAGATGATTCAGAAAGCAGGAATTGGCAATATTGTGCTGACCTGGTGGACGAAAGATTCTTTCACAGCCCAAAGTATTAAGCTTATTATGGATGAGGCTGAAGAAAAAGGTATTCGCGTTAGCTTTCATATCGAACCTTTTAGCGGTAGAAACGCACTAACAACCCGTCAGGCCATTCAATACATCATGGATACTTATGGGGATCATCCGGCTTTCTATCGTTCAGAAAATCATGGAAACAAACCTTTCTTTTTTATTTATGATTCCTATTTAACCACTGCAACAGATTGGTCTGCGCTGTTGAAGTCTGATGGGAAATTTACCATAAGGAATACAAAATATGATGCCGTACTGATAGGTTTATGGGTTTCACAAGATGAGGAAGACTTTTTCGTCCAATCAGGGTTTGACGGATTTTACACCTATTTCGCCAGCAGCGGATTTACTTATGGATCAACACCAGCTAATTGGTCCGGCATGCAAAAATGGGCCGAAGAGAATAATAAGATTTTTATTCCGTGTGTGGGACCCGGATATATTGATACCCGTGTCAGGCCATGGAATAACGTTACTACCAGGGGCAGGGAAGGTGGAAACTATTACGATGCCATGTTTGCCAGGGCCATTCAAAGCGGTGCACTTTACATCGGCATCACTTCTTTTAATGAATGGCATGAAGGAACGCAGATTGAGCCGGCAAATCCTTTTAGATCATCATCTTATTTATACATTGATTATGCGTCAAAAAAGCCAGACTTTTATTTACAGCGCACCAAATACTGGTTACGTATTTTTAAAAAGCGCCGTAAGTTAGAATCAAACTAAAAATTTATGCATTTAATCTCAAAAAAAGTATTTCTTGCACTTTTCGTCGTCATTTTACTTAACGGTTCGTCCTTTGGACAGAAGGTTGATAAGATAGCTCCGGGCATCTGGAGAATAACGTTCGGCACACCAGAGCAACATAAACCTGCTGATTTTAAAGCAGCTCCAAGCGATGCATTATCGAAGCTGTCAGACAGTAAAACCCCTCCAATTGCCATCGATGAGATAAAATTTCGCCAAACAGCAAAAGGAAGTGTTGCCGAGTTAATGATGGACGACACAGAAAGGATCTATGGGTTTGGTTTGCAGGTGAACACCTTTGAGCAACGTGGAATGCGCCGTGAAATTCGGACCAGCAGCGGTGTAAAGGGTAAAGATGCTTATGTTCCGCATCCTGTTCCTTTTGGAAATGTGGGGTTTGGACATGCGCCTATGCCTTTTTACATTTCTTCAAAAGGATATGGAGTGCTGATAAATACCTCCCGCTACGTTACATTTTACATGGGTTCGCAGCATAAAGTAGAGAAATCTGTAAAAATTAAACAGTCATTAACTGCAGAAGATAAAACTGCTGCAACATCTCCAAGCCAGCTTTACAGGTCTAAGTATAAATCTTCAAACGATGTTGAAATAGCGGTAGATGGCGCTCAGGGAATGGAAATGTACATTTTTGAAGGGCCAACCATTAAAAATGTAGTTGAGCGGTATAATTTGTTTTCAGGCGGCGGGGCTATTCCGCCGCTTTGGAGTCTGGGCTTTAAATACCGCGGGAAAAGTGATTTTACCTATAAAGAAGTATTAAATTTTACGAAATACTTCCGTGATAATCACATTCCGTGCGATATGTTCGGGTTAGAACCCGGATGGCACTCAGCAGCTTATTCCTGTTCTTATACATGGAATAAAAAGAATTTTCCTAATCCGGATAGCGTGCTTAATGTGATGCATGGAATGAATTACAAGCTTAATTTATGGGAACATGCCTATGTACATCCTTCATCACCCATTTTCGATTCAATAGTACCCTTTTCTGGCAATTACGCCGTATGGCAGGGAGCAGTACCCGACTTTATAACCCCTCAGGCCAGGAATATTTTCGGATCATACCACAAAGAAAATTTTCTTAAAAAAGGCATATCAGCTTTTAAGCTGGATGAGTGTGACGCAGCTTACTATGATGAAGCGCATGCAGAGTGGAGTTTCCCTGATGTAGCCCGGTTCCCTTCAGGAGTTGATGGAGAACAGATGCGCCAGCTATTCGGATTATTGTACCAAAAGGTTATATGGGATGAATATAAAAAGGAAAATAAACGAACTCTGCTGGAAGTAAGAGCATCACATCTTTTTGCAGCTCCATACAGTGCTGCAATTTATTCCGACATGTATGATCACGGCGATTATGTAAATATGATTGCCAACTCAGGTTTCTCCGGGGTCAACTGGTCGCCGGAAGTGCGGGAGACTAAATCGGAAGCAGACCTGATCCGAAGAATGCAGACCATATTAATGTCTTCGCACATGGTTGTGGATTGCTGGTTTTTAAAGAATCTTCCCTGGTATCAGTTTGATGAGAAAAAGAACAATAATGGGGAGTTTCTGCCTAATTACAAGGAGCTCGAGTTAAAAGCAAAAAAGCTGATCGAACTGCGAATGAGTCTGATCCCTTATTTATATGCGGCTTATGCCAAATACCATTTTGAGGGTACTCCGCCATTTCGCGCCGTGGTAATGGATTATCCTGAAGATAAAAATGTATGGAAGATCAATAACCAATACATGATGGGCGATAATCTGATGTGCGCACCATATGTTGATGGAAAATCAGAGCGGGAGGTGTATTTCCCTGCCGGCAAGTGGTATGATTTTAACACGAACAAAACCTATGAAGGCGGCAAAAAATATAAAATTATCATGACCCTGGATGAACTGCCAATGTTTGTTAAAGAAGGAACCATTCTTCCGCTTGCCAAACCTGTTGAGTTCATTACACCCGAAACAACCTTTGATTTAACCTGCAGGGTATATGGGAATTCCGGTAAACCGGTGCGTCTTTTTGAAGATAACACCTATGCCTTTGATTTTGAAAAAGGACAGTTTAGCTGGGCTGATCTTGCCTGGAATGGAAAAAAGGGAAGCATAAAGCGATCCGGAAACTACAAGAAAAAGCTTTATAACATTACCGGCTGGGAAACTGTAAAGTGATCGAATGCTGAACATTGAGATCTTAATATTATAAAAACCAATGAAATATATCTGTATTTTACTTTCCCTGCTCATATCTTTTTCACTGTTTGCACAAAATGTAACCAGGATAACTGAACCGGTTGAATGGGTAAACCCACTGATGGGAACCGACTCCAAAAGAAGTTTATCAAACGGAAATACATACCCCGCCATTGCATTGCCCTGGGGGATGAATTTTTGGATGCCGCAAACCGGTAAAATGGGAGATGGCTGGGCCTATCAATACAGTGCTGATAAAATACGGGGATTTAAGCAAACCCACCAGCCATCACCATGGATGAATGATTACGGGCAATTTTCGATCATGCCTGTTACCGGGACTTTAAAATTTGATGAGGATGAAAGAGCGAGCTGGTTCTCACATAAATCTGAGATTGTAAAACCATATTATTACAGTGTTTATCTGGCAGATCATGATGTAACTACCGAAATTGCCCCAACCGAACGTGCCGCAAGGTTCAGGTTTACATTCCCAAAAACTAATGAAGCGCATATCGTTATTGATGCATTTGACCAAGGCTCCTATATCAAAATATTACCAGGAGAGAATAAGATCATCGGTTATACCACGAAAAATAGCGGGGGCGTGCCTGAAAATTTTAAGAACTATTTTGTTATTCAGTTTGACCGGTCATTTACGGGTACTGCCGGATACCGGAATAAGCGGTTAGAAAGAAATGCACTTGAGATAACTGATAAACATGCCGGAGCGGCAGTCAGTTTCAAAACAGGGAAAGGTGAACAGATCAATGCCGTGGTAGCTTCATCCTTTATAAGTTTTGAACAGGCAGAGTTAAATCTGAAGGAGATAGGTAACTCCGATTTTGAAACCGTTAAGCAAAAAGCCAGATCAATATGGAATACAGAGTTAAGTAAGATCAGGGTTGAAGGCGGGAGTGTAGACCAGTACCGTACCTTTTACTCATGTTTATACAGATCGCTGTTATTTCCCCGGAAATTCTATGAAATAAACGCAGAGAAACAGATAGTACACTACAGTCCTTACAATGGCCAGGTTTTGCCCGGCTATATGTTTACTGATACCGGCTTCTGGGATACATTCAGGGCGCTTTTTCCCTTTCTCAATCTGATGTACCCAACACTGAATTCGCACATCCAGGAAGGCCTTGTTAATGCCTATAAAGAAGGCGGCTGGCTGCCGGAATGGGCCAGCCCGGGCTTGCGTAATACCATGATCGGATCTAATTCAGCATCGGTAATTGCCGAAGCATATCTGAAAGGTGCCCGCGGGTATGATATCAATTCTTTATATCAAGCTGTATTGAAAAATTCTGAAAATGAGGGTCCTCTTACAGCAGTGGGTCGTAAAGGCGTAAAATATTACAACGAACTGGGATACGTGCCATATGATGTAAATATCAATGAAAATGCAGCACGCACGTTAGAGTATGCCTATGATGATTTCGCCATATATAAACTAGCAAAAGCATTAAACCGGCCGCAGGAAGAAATAGCGCGTTTTGCTAAACGGAGTCAGAATTATCGCCATCTTTTTGATCCGCAAACGGGATTAATGCGTGGTAAAAATAAGAATGGGACATTTCAATCACCGTTCAACCCATTCAAATGGGGCGATGCATTTACAGAGGGGAATAGCTGGCATTATACATGGTCTGTTTTTCACGATGTTGAGGGATTGATTAAGCTGATGGGCGGAAAGCAAAAATTTGTAAGCAAACTTGATTCAGTATTCACCATTCCACCGGTTTATGATGAAAGTTATTACAAAAGTGTTATTCACGAGATCAGGGAAATGCAAATTGCCAATATGGGACAGTATGCACATGGCAATCAGCCTATTCAGCATATGATATACCTATATAATTATGCCGGCGAACCGTGGAAAACCCAATATTGGGTGCGTGAAACAATGAACCGGATGTACCTTCCTACTCCGGATGGTTATTGCGGTGATGAGGATAACGGGCAGACCTCTGCATGGTATGTGTTTTCGGCTATGGGATTTTATCCGGTAACGCCTGCATCTGATCAATATGTACTGGGTGCGCCATTGTTTAAGAAAATTATCCTGCAATTGGAGAACGGAAGATCAATAAAAATCACTGCAAGAAATAACGGGGCGGATACCCGATATATTAAGGCTATGAAAGTAAATGGCAAGTTATATTCAAAAAACTGGTTAAGTCATAGTGAGCTGTTAAAAGGCGCTGAAATTGATTTCAGCATGTCTGCAACACCTGAAAAGCAGCGTGGAATTAAACCTGAAGATGTCCCGTATTCATTCTCGAATGAGAACAGGTAAAATAGATTACACCAGAATTTGAAAGAATTATAGCGCGATGTTACCCTAACATGAGATAGGTTTTACTATTTTTGTGACGTTAAGCCGAATTCATAAAGTAAATATGCCATCACCAGGACTCGAAGAGAACTCCATTTTTAATCAGCTTGCTAAGTGCGATCATCAGGAAGTTGTTTTTTGTAATGACAGAGATACGGGACTAAAAGCAATTATTGCTATTCATGACACTACATTGGGCCCGGCACTTGGTGGCACACGTATGTGGACTTATAAGTCGGAAGCTGAAGCATTAAATGATGTATTGCGTTTATCGCGTGGAATGACCTATAAGGCTGCAATAACCGGATTGAATTTAGGAGGTGGGAAGGCGGTGATTATTGGTGATAGCAGAATGGATAAATCAGAAGCTCTGATGCGCAGGTATGGTCGGTTCATCAAAAATCTTAATGGTTCTTTTATTACAGCAGAAGAATTAGGTACCACTCCAAGAGATATGGAGTATATCCGGATGGAAACGGAATATGTTACCGGCGTTCCTGAATCATTGGGAGGTAGCGGAGATCCTTCTCCCGTGACGGCTAAAGGTGTGTTTATGGGTATAAAGGCTTGTGTTAAAGAGCTTTATGGAACTGATAGTCTGGCCGGAAAATCGGTAGCTGTACAAGGCATTGGCCATGTAGGCGAGAATCTGGTTCATCTTCTGCGCGAAGAAAATGCCAAAGTTTATATCAGTGATATTAATGAAGAACGGTTGGGGCGGATTGCTAAAAAGTATGGTGCCGTAGCAGTCGCAAACAATAATATTCTCTCGCTAGATATCGATATTTATGCCCCCTGTGCTTTAGGCGCAACTGTAAATACAGAGACTATCAATAAAATGAAGTGTGCAATTGTTGCCGGCTCAGCTAATAATCAGTTGGCAGATGAAGAGTTACACGGACGCATGCTTTTAGAAAAAGGTATTATGTTTGCACCGGATTATCTGATTAACGCCGGTGGGTTAATAAATTGTTATTCTGAAATTGCAGGGTACAGTAAAAAACGGACGATGCAGTTAGCAGAAAATATTTATGACGCTACACTTAAAGTCTTAAGAAAGTCAAAGGCAGAAAATATTCCTGCTATTGAAGCAGCAAATAAAATCGCCGAAAAGCGTATTGAAGATATAAAAAAGATTAAAGCATCTTACTAAATCCCGA
>DASWTL010000332.1:0-7519 GCA_036402155.1 Sphingobacteriaceae bacterium
ATTCATAACATCAGATGATGGTTAAGGTTCTGTAATTACCCCAAACAGTTTTATATAAGATTGAAAATCACCCGTGAATAAAAAATATATCAAAATTATTCTTTCGGTGTAAAACAGATTTCCTTACCTTTGCAGTCCCAATTAATATTGGGAAAAAGGAGAAAAATTAATTAATGGCCAAAAAACAAGAAGCAGAAAAAGAGTTGAAAGCTAAACAAGCTGAGCTCCACGGTGCAGACACCACATCGGTTAAAGAAAAAGAAAACATCGAATCTGAAGCAGATTCAATGTCGATCGAAGAGATCAAATCCAAAACTTTAGTTACCCCTTCCGGCGATTTCGACTGGGATGCGGATGACAAGGGCTTCGGTAATTACAGTAAAGAAGAGCGTGAAAAGCTTGAAGACATGTATGCCGGAACTTTCAATTCGATCAACAAAGGTGAGATCATCGCCGGAACTGTTGTATCTATTAACAACAAAGATGTGGTACTAAACATCGGCTTTAAATCTGATGGATTGGTATCTGTTTCTGAATTCCGTGACACACCTGATCTTAAAGTAGGTGACACTGTTGACGTATTCGTTGAATCGCAGGAAGATGCTAACGGACAGTTGGTATTATCCCGCAAACGTGCAAAAACTCAAAAATCATGGGAAACCATTAATGAGGCATTAGAAAACGATACGATCATTAACGGTTATGTAAAAAGCCGTACAAAAGGTGGTTTGATTGTAGATATCATGGGCGTTGAAGCCTTCTTACCGGGATCACAGATCGATATTAAACCGATTCGTGATTACGATATTTATGTAGGTAAAACGATGGAATTCAAGGTTGTTAAGATCAACCATGAATTTAAAAACGTTGTTGTTTCTCATAAAGTTCTTATCGAAGACGATCTGGAAAGCCAAAAAGTTGAGATCGTATCTAAACTTGAAAAAGGACAGGTACTTGAAGGAACTGTTAAAAATATCACAGACTTTGGTGTATTTATTGACCTTGGTGGTGTTGACGGATTGTTACATATCACGGATATCTCATGGGGACGTATTGAGCATCCGAAAGAAATATTATCATTAGATCAGAAGATCAATGTGGTTGTTCTTGATTTTGATGATGAGAAAAAACGCATAGCCCTTGGATTAAAACAATTAACTTCTCATCCTTGGGAATCTCTTGATACATCAATTGAGATCGGTTCAAAAGTAAAAGGTAAAATTGTTACTGTAGCTGATTACGGTGCATTCCTTGAGATCACTCCGGGAGTGGAAGGGTTAATCCACGTATCTGAAATGTCATGGTCACAAAACCTTCGTAATCCTCAGGAATTCCTGAAAGTAGGTGATGAAGTTGAAGCACAAGTGCTTACTTTAGATCGCGAAGAGCGTAAAATGAGCCTTGGTGTTAAACAATTGACCCCCGATCCTTGGCAGAACATCGCTGAAAGATATCCTGTTGGAAGCAAGCATACCGCAGTTGTTAAAAACATGACGAACTTTGGTGTATTTGTTGAAATACAAGACGGCATTGACGGATTAATTCATATTTCTGATCTATCATGGTCTAAGAAAGTGAACCATCCTAATGAATTTACAAAGGTTGGCGAAACATTAGATGTTGTAGTTCTTGAACTTGATGAAGAAAACCGCAAGCTAAGCTTAGGTCATAAACAACTGGAAGAAAACCCTTGGGAAACTTTCGAAACAATCTTCACTCTGGATTCAATCCACGAAGGAACAGTTTTAAAGGTTACTGAAAAGGGCGCTATAATTGCTTTACCTTATGGTGTTGAAGGCTTCGCTCCTACAAAACACGCTGTTAAAGAAGATGGCAAAGCGTTAAAACCAGAAGAAACTGCTGAATTTAAAATCATTGAATTCAATAAAGACTCTAAGCGTATTGTTGTATCTCACGCACGCATCTGGGAAGAGGTTAAGGCTGAAGCCCGGGCTGAAGAGAGAACTCAAAAACAAAAAGACGTTAAAGCTACAAGCAGCGCAGTGAAAAAAGTGAAAGACTCTGTAGAGAAATCTACATTGGGTGATTTAGGTGTATTGGCACAATTGAAAGAGCAAATGGAAGGTGCAGAGAACAAAGCCAAAAAGTCTAAAAAATCAGAGGAAGAAGCTTAATCATTCGTTTTTTGGATAAAATTAAGCCTTCCCGTTTTTCGGGGAGGCTTTTTTATTTTATTTTTTCTATTTTTGCTCAAACCTACACTGATGCAAAACCTTACCCTACTCGACGGTAAAAAATTTCAGATCACCATTCAGCGTCTTTGTCATCAGTTAATTGAGAATCATAACGACTTTTCGAATTCTGTGATCCTGGGTATTCAGCCTCGTGGGATATATCTGTCCCAGCGAATTATTGAAGAGCTGAATAAGCTGCTTCCCAATCCAAAGATTTTAAGCGGAAATCTTGACATTACATTTTTCAGGGATGATTTCAGACGAAAGGAAGGTCCGCTTATTCCGAGCACCACTGAAATTGATTTCATAATTGAAGATAAAAAGGTGATTCTGGTTGACGATGTGTTATGGACCGGGCGTACTATACGTGCCGCAATGGATGCTACTCTCGCTTTTGGTCGTCCCCAGAAAGTTGAATTACTGGTATTGGTAGATCGTCGTTTTTCAAGACATCTTCCCATAGAACCAGATTACATCGGGATTCAGGTGGATACCATAAACTCGCAGAAAGTTATCGTAAGCTGGAAAGAAACAGATCAGGTGGATAAAGTTACACTACACTCAGAAATATAGCATGACAGAAAAGGCGCAGGAACTCAGCAGCAGGCATCTTTTAGGGATTAAAGATCTTAATGAAAGAGATATTGAGTTAATTTTTGAAACTGCTGATACTTTTAAAGATGTTTTAAACAGGCCGATTAAAAAAGTACCTTCCCTGCGTGATGTCACTATCGCCAACATATTCTTTGAAAACTCTACACGAACCCGTTTATCGTTTGAACTGGCGCAAAAACGCCTTTCGGCTGATATTGTAAATTTTGCCGCCTCATCATCATCTGTTAGCAAAGGCGAAACACTGATTGATACAGTAAATAATATCCTGGCAATGAAAGTAGACATGGTGGTCATGAGACATCCATATGCCGGCGCCGGAATTTTTTTAAGTAAGCATGTAAAAGCTCAGATCGTAAATGCCGGAGACGGCGCTCACGAGCATCCCACCCAGGCTCTTCTGGATGCATTCTCTATACGTGAAAAGTTTGGTAGTGTGGCAGGAAAAAAAGTAGCTATTATTGGTGATATACTCCATTCAAGAGTTGCATTATCTAATATATTATGCCTTCAAAAACTGGGGGCAGAAGTTATGGTATGCGGACCCACAACACTGGTTCCAAAGTTTATCCATTCCCTCGGTGTTAAAGTGGAATATGATTTATTAAAAGCACTTAACTGGTGTGATGTGGCTAATATGCTGCGCATTCAGTTGGAACGGCAGGATATTAAATATTTTCCTTCACTCAGAGAATATTCAATGCTCTACGGGGTAAACAAGAAAATACTAAATTCACTTGATAAAGAGATCGTCATCATGCATCCGGGCCCCATTAACAGGGGTGTGGAGATCACAAGCGATGTTGCCGACAGTAAACAATCTATTATTCTGGATCAGGTAGAAAATGGAGTAGCCATACGTATGGCGGTGCTATACCTGCTGGCTAATCACAAACCATAAGGATATGGTATCTTAGCTGAGAATAGAAAATCCATGAAAAGATCTTTATGACAAACCGAGATAAAAGATTTTTTAAGCATTGGGGCATTGCCCGTAAGAAATGGAAGTGGGGAGAAAATTTCAAACGAACCGCCCTATATTTTGTATTACCACTTATACTACTCATCGATACTATAAACTTTTTTATAATCGGTGATGCAAAGTATGCTTACATAAGTTTCGAACATATGTGGAATATGATTACTAATTTTGCCACTTTTTCTGTTATAATCGGATTTGTATATAATCTTTTTATATGGAATATTAATGAAATGAGGTATTGGGAAATTGCCAGAAGAAGCAAAAATGAAGTCTAAGGCTTCGTAAATATATACCATACTCCCGTTTAAATCGTTTAAATGCTGTTTTGAATACACCAAAAATGTATCAAACAAAAGATAGCTTAAGTTACGCGCACCTGAATTGCTAATTATGATTAAAAAACATACCGGATTAACACTTTCACTTATTTTTATTTGTGTCTCGGCTTTCGCCCAACAAACTTCCTGGTTTGAAATAAATAAATCGTATAAAACTGCTCTTGAACTATTAGATAAAGGTAAATATGCTGCCGCATCGGAACATTTTGCACAGGTCGAAAAGTCCAGACTTAAACCCTCATCCCAATTACCAGATAATAATGAAATAAGTTTATTGCAGGAAAATGCACGCTACTACCAGGCGCTGTGTGCACTTGAGCTTGGGAACCAGGATGCAGAACTTCAGTTTCATAAATTTATTGCCGAAAATCCGGCAAGTCCGAATACCAAATTAGCCTTTTACCAGGTGGGCCGTTCGTATTTTAACCAGAAGAATTATTCAAAAGCGATCGAATGGTTTACAAAACTTGATAAAAATGCATTGACATCCCGCGAAAGTGCAGAATACCGGTTTAAACTGGGATACTCCTATCTGCAGATAAATGATTCTAAAAACGCAAAACCTTTGTTTCTTAAGTTAAAGGATGAAAATTCCGCTTACCGGGAACCGGCCACATACTATTATGCTTATATCAGCTATCTGGATAAGGATTATAAAACAGCATTAACAGAGTTTGAAAAACTAAAAGGTTCTAAAGCTTACGAAAAAAGCTACCCGTATTATATTTCTGCTTTATATTATTTAGATAAGCGGTATGATGATGTACTGGCATACGCTATTCCAATACTTGAAAGCACACGCCAGGATTTCGAAACAGAAATGTTCAGAATTGTTGCAGCATCTTATTTTGCAAAATCTGACTATCAGAATGCAGCAAAATATTATGATAAATTCCAGGCGAAAGATGCAGGAAAAACCCAGAACAACCATGATCACTACGAAATAGGCTATACCCATTTCCAGCTAAAAAATTACCAAAAGGCTATTGAAGAGTTGGAAAAACTGGATACGCCTGATGAACATTATCAAAGTGGTATGATCACACTTGGCGAGGCTTTCCTGAAAACCGGAAATAAACAGTCGGCAAGGAATGCATTTTTCAGGGCTTCTAAATTATCTTTTGATCCACAATTACAGGAAGAAGGGTTATTCAATTATGCCAAACTTTCCTATGAACTCGAATTTCATCAGGTTGCCCTGGACGCTACCCAGCAATACCTGAAAACTTATCCCAAATCGAAAAGACTGGACGAAGCCAAAACATTACTTGGAGCCATTCTTTTAAGTACTAAAAATTATAAAGACGCCATATTCATTCTGGAAGAGATCCCAAATAAAAACAGCCAGGCTAAGGAAGCATACCAGAAAGTAACCTATTACCGCGGACTTGAATTTTATAATGAGCGTGCCTTCCAGAATGCCATATCTGTATTCATGAGATCGAACAACAATGCTGTTGACGAAGATATCGAAGCATTATCAACCTACTGGCTGGCCGAAGCCATGTATGAGGTTCGAAAATACGGTGAATCTGTAGACAATTTTGAAAAATTCCTTTCACTCCCGGCCGCAAAAAAAACAGATGTTTACAGTTACGCAAATTATGCTCTGGCTTACGCCGCCTTTGGACATGAAAACTACAGCAAAGCTGTAACGTATTTCAACCGCTTTCTTGCCGGTTCAGAAAAGGACAGAAATACCATTAGTGATGCCACATTACGGCTTGCAGATTCCTATTTTGTGTTAAAAAATTATGAGAATGCATTAGCCAATTACAACAAAATTATTGCTAACAAAGCTGGTGGAGAAGATTATGCCTTATTTCAGAGAGGGATGATACAGGGACTACAGAATCAGAACGATGCTAAAATCGCCACACACCAAAGTTTGCTTCAGCGGTTCCCTAAATCTAATTATGCTGATGATGCTGGTTTTGAGATTGCCTATGCATATTTTAATAAAGGTGATTTTGAGCGGTCAATGAGTGATTTAACCTCGCTGATCAGTAAATATCCACGCAGCAGTTATGTACCCAGGGCATTGGTAACCATCGGGCTGGTTCAATATAACCAGGACCAGGACGATGCTGCATTAGAAACCTTTAAACGGGTGGTTACAGAGTATTCTGCAACCGATGAAGCTCAACAGGCGCTTCAATCAATTAAAAATATCTATTTAGATAAAGCAGATGCCGAGGGTTTCCTTGCTTATGCAAACAGCACCAATATAGGCAACCTGTCAACTTATGAGCAGGATAACATTTTATTTCAGGGAGTTAACAACCGTTTTTCAAAAGGGGATTGGAAAGGGGCATTTGAATCAGCCAATGCATACTTCGACAAATTTCCTAAACCGATCCATGAGAAACATGCCAGGTTCATCAGGGCTGAGAGCCTTGTAAAACTTGGGCGTCCGGATGAAGCCATCCCTGATTATGATTTTATATTAAACGACTGGACAAGTGATTATACAGAGAAAGCGTTAATAAGTGTTTCTAAAATATACCTCTCACAAAAGAAATACAATGAAGCTATTGTGCATCTTAAAAAACTTGAGTTAACATCCGAGTATAAGTCACATTATGGTTTTGCCATCAATAACCTGATGGAAGCCTATAGCAATTTAAACATGCCGGATGAAACGCTTCAATATGCCGGATTTGTAAAAAGTTCTGAAAAATCTTCCGAAGAAGAAAAATTCAGAGCCGGGCTATTCGCAGGTAAAGCCTATTTAGCTAAAGGTGATAACGCCAACGCCATAAAGGAGTTTACCTATGTGGCTGATAAAACCCAAACAGTAACCGGAGCTGAGGCGAAATACAATCTGGCTAATATTCAACATAACCAGGGTCAATACAAAGCTTCGGAAAAAACCGCATACGATCTGATCAATAAAATGCCATCCCACGATTATTGGGTTGTAAAGGCCTATCTTCTGCTTGCGGATAACTTTATCGCACAGAAAGATATCTTTCAGGCAAAAAGCACGCTCCAAAGTATTATTGATAATTATGAAGGGGATGAGCCGGACATTCTTCCGGTTGCAAAAGAGAAATTACAGAAGCTAAATCAAAAGAATTAGGCATGAGATTTATTTTAAAATATAAGCTTACTACCATTTTATTACTGATAAGCGCTGTTGCGTACAGTCAGGATCCAAAACAGGAGCCCACACCCGGCAGCCTGACGGAAGAGATTGAAGTTGTGCGGCCTTATAAACCGGTTTTAGCCGATGCTGTGAAGATTCGCAGGAACCCGGATCTTACGACTACCAGACCCTTTAAACCCAACCTCACCTATAATATTATTGATAAAAAGCTGGAATTAAATACAGGCATCAGGGAGCTTCAGGCACAAAAACTACCCGAAGAAAGACCAGATGTGCTTCTGAA
>DASWTL010000333.1:0-6176 GCA_036402155.1 Sphingobacteriaceae bacterium
ACTTTCACCGATTCTTGGAATTAACGATCCGAGGACTGATAAAAGAATTAGCTTTTCGGGTGGTGTTACACCAGTTACTGACCTGATCAGGCAAGTTGATGAAGGAAATTTTGAAGCTGTATTTTTTCTTTTCCCGGTATCGGTTGATCAACTGGTCAATGTAGCCAACGCAGGTGAAGTAATGCCTCCTAAGTCAACATGGATTGAGCCCAAATTCCTTACAGGCTTGTTAATTAATCAGGTTAATTAATCTGCAATTATATAAAAAAAGGGTAAAACCATGTGTCTTACCCTTTTTTGATGCTTCATTTACTTCAGCTTATAGCTATACAGATGCGAACCGCTTACAAAGAATATACGTCCATCGGCATAGTCTCCGCCGGCTTTGATCGGGCCTGGAGATGTTGCAATAAGGTTTAACTTATAGGTTTTCGGATCAACCTGCACGATACTGCCTTTGGCAAAAAGGATATACATTTCTCCTTTAGGTCCTGAAACGAAAATACGTGGACTCTGTTCGGCGGTGGTGCGGCCAAATGATGCCATAAGATCCTCCTGATGAACCACAGCTTTTTTAACCGGGTCAAACACAAAAAACCTGTTTTTATCAGCAATTCCGTAAACTAATCCGCCAGGCATCAGGCGCATTTCACTATATTCCTGAACGCCTGGAAATACAGCTTTCTGCCACTCTATCTTTTTGGAATTCATATCCATCAGGTATATAACAGCCTCTGATGCTTTCTTTTCACCGCCGGTTCCGGGAGCTGTAGTTGTACCACCCAGTAGTTTTCCATTTGGCAAAGGAACCAGGCTCATACTCGTTTGATCCTTTACTACATTACTATCAGTCAGTAAGACCTTTGTTTTTGTTTTATCATCCCAAAAAAGTAAGCCACCACCTGTAGCGCCATATTGTGGAGTTCCGCTCATAATAATAGTTTTACCATCCGGGTGAGCTATAATCCGGAAAGGCCTTATAATGGTTGGAGAAACGGTGGTAAGATAAAGAGGATTAGATTTTGTATTTTCTTTAACGGTATTAACCCATGGTTTGTACGGATCCCATTCAATCAGGTGTCCACCACTGTAAACTCCAAAAAACACCCTGTTTCCCTGGTTAACTAAAGCATTAAACTGGCCCAGGGCTTCCCGGTTTACCCATTTATCTTTTTTATGATCATAATTAAAAAAACGCATGGGAAAAGCGGTTCCTCCAACAAAGTTCCATCAGGAGCAGTACCAATACCCATAACAATAGCGCCGTCGCTGGTATAATTGAATGATACTTCTTTAGTTTGTTTGGTCCTTGGATTTTCTGTTGTGAGCTTCCGATTGACCAGGTCCAGTTCTTTAAGCTTGGTTCCGTCAGGAAAATCTCGATAAAATAAACCCTGGGAACCGGTAATTACAGGTTTTTTAAGCGGCTTGGGGGTATAATTTCCTATTTTACGGCTTTCTCCTTTATATAACTCATACCATGCATTGGTTTTTCCGGGAGCATGTCCGTATACCTTTCCATTTATATCACGGTACACTAAGGCCATTCCAAGCTTACGTTCACTTTCGGGCATTATTTTTTGAACTTTGCCGGAATTTGGGTCAAAGGAAAAAATCTGACTGGATGCATTGCCCAAACCAAAGTAAATCCAACCTGCATCATCGGCGACTATGGTTTTATGATACTGCCGCCAGTTTTCTTTATTAACTGATTTATAGTCTTTCAGTTCCCTGGTTTTAGGGTTAAAAGAAACAAGGCCGCTGTTGGGATAGGTAACAGACCATATTTTACCCTCGTCGTCCTCAGTCATAGCCAACGCCATTTGAGGCATGGTTTCTCCGGTAAAAGTAAAGGCTCTTTTTGCCGGATCAAATTCAACAAAATGATCCCTGAAAAGGGTGTAAAACTTATTGTTCCTGGATAGCACGGAAGCATAGGGCGTGTCTTGTTTTGGATCAAAAGTTATAGGAAACTCTTCGCTTTTTCCAGTCTCTGCATCAATCATTAATAATGCATATCCACCCCGATGGTCAAATAACCAGACCAATACAACATTTCTGCCATTTCCATCAACAGTTGAAACCACACCCCGGTGATTACTGATAGGCGATGCTACCCCATGGTCGAAAAAGCCATTTCCAAGATCTTTAGTTTCTGATTTTACTGTAAAGCCGGTATTGTCGGGCAATGGAATGACCTCGACAGGTTTTTGGGAATAGGTAGCTGAAAATGTTAATGTTAAGAATAAGAATAACAGGACTTTTGACTTCATAGTGCTATAGATTTTATCTGTTTCGATGTTTTAACGAAATGCCTTTTTAGAGCTTGTAACTATACAGGTGCGAGCCGCTTACAAAATAAATACGGCCATTTGCATAGTCGCCACCTGCTTTAATTGGGCCAGGAGATTTTGCGATAAGATTCAGTTTGTAAGTTTTAGGATCAACTTGTACAATGCTGCCATTTGCAAAGAGAATATACATTTCCTGGTTAGGTCCCGTAACGAATATTCTGGGGCTCTGTTCAGCAGTTGTACGACCAAAGCTTTTCATTAGATCCTCTTCATAAACTACGGCTTTTTTTGCCGGATCGAAAACGAAAAACTTATTTTTATCGCTGATGCCATAAACGAAACCGCTTGATACCGCACGCATTTCACTGTACTCCTGGACGCCTGGAAAGACCGCTTTTTGCCAAATGACCTTCTTTGTATTCATATCCATCAGGTACATAACAGCTTCAGTAGCTTTCTTCTGGCCACCTGAACCCGGAGTGGTGGTGGTGCCGCCCAGCAAGAGCCCGTTCGGCATCGGCACCAAACTCATGCTTGTTTGATCCTTTATTACTTCGGTATCTTTTAACAGGATTTTTGTTTTGGTTTTACTATCCCAGAAAAGCAATCCTCCGCCTGTAGCACCATATTCCGGAGTTCCTCCCATAATGATTGTTTTCCCATCAGGATGTCCTACTACCCGGAAAGGCCTGATGATGTTAGGTGATACCGTTGCCAGTGTAAGAGGGTTAGACGATTTGCTGTTCTCTTCACTCCGAACCCATGGTTTATCAGGATCCCATTCGATCAGGTCTCCATACGGATATACTCCGAAAAAAACCTTGTTGTTCTGTGTCGTAAGCGCGTTTAACTGGCCAAACTCACCAACAGATTGTCTGTTAATCCATCTGTCTTTCTTGGTATCGTAATTAAAAAAGCGCATCGGAAAAGCTGTTCCTCCCACAATTGTTCCATCAGGAGCGGCACCTATACCCATTACTATTGCCCCATCACTGGTATAGTCAAATGAAACATTCTTTATACTTTTGGTTTTTGCATCTTCTACGGTTATTTTCCGGTTCACCAGGTCGAGGTTCTTTAGTATGGAACCATCAGGAAACGCGTAATTAAATTTATTGTCCCAGGCATCCGGCGAATTTATTGGCTTCAGATTTCGATTGGTATAATTACCAATTTTCTTACCCTTGCCTTTATAGAATTCATACCATTCATTATCAATTGTTGAAAGGGGCTTTCCGTATACTTTTCCGTTTAAATCCCGGTAAACCATCGCCATTCCTGCTTTTCGTTCTGATTCAGGCAACATACCTTGAATAGCACCTGTTTTTGGTTCGAATGCAAAAATCTGACTTAAAACATTTCCCAGCCCAAAGTATATCCACCCGGCATCATCAGCTGCAATGGTTTTGTGATATTGGCGATAGCTCTCTTTGTTAACAGACTTATAATCTTTTAACTCTCGGGTTTTAGGGTTAAATGATACGAGTCCGCTGTTTGGATATGTAACCGCCCATATTTTACCTTCATCATCTTCTGTGAGTGCCATGCCTATCTGCGGCATCGTCTCGGCTGTATAGGTGAAAGCTCGTTTTATGGGATCAAACTCTGTAAATGTTCCTCTGAAAAGTGTGTAAAATTTATTGTTCTTGGAAAGAACTGATGAATAGGGTGTATCATGCTGTGGGTCAAACGGCATTTTAAATTCCTCACTTTTTCCGGTCTTGGCATCAATCATTAGCAGGGCATATCCTCCACGATGATCAAAAAGCCATACCAAAACCACATTACGGCCATTTCTGTCAACCGTACAAGCTACTCCACGGTGATTACTGATCGGGGAGGCCACGCCATGGTCAAAGAAGCCATTTCCCAGATCCTTTGTCTTTGATTTAACAGTAAATCCAGTTTTGTCGGGCAGTGGAAGAACTTCAACAGCTTTTTGCGGGTAAGCGATTGAGAATGTAGCCGCACTTAAAGATAAAAACAGTAAAATTTTTAATTGCATAGGTTAGTGTTTATGATGTGTACGTACACGCTAATATAGTCAGTATAATTTAGAATTTTGGCTGTTTATATTTTTCTACTTAAACAATGTGATTATCTGGAACATTGTCGTGGTCAGTTTGCCTTTTAATACCAGATGTTTTCATTCCTGAATTTTGTTTGTAGATTAACGCCTTAAACCAAACTAATTAGATGGAAAAACCTGTTAAACCGTATAATGTAGCTTTGCTGGTTACAGTAGCAGCATTAGGATACTTTGTAGATATTTATGACCTGCTGCTTTTTCTGATCATTAAGAATAAAAGCCTGGCCGGCATAGGTGTGCCGGCGCATGAAATCACAAGTACGGGACTTTTTTTAATGAACTGGCAAATGGCCGGGCTCCTTTTAGGAGGTATCTTATGGGGGATTCTTGGTGATAAGAAGGGCAGACTTTCTGTATTGTTCGGATCTATAATTATGTATTCCTTGGCAAATATTGCGAATGGATTCGTAACTGATGTGAGCACTTATGCAGTATTACGATTCATTGCCGGTATTGGCCTGGCCGGAGAATTGGGAGCGGGTATCACCCTGATCAGCGAGACCATGAGCAAAGAGAAACGAGGTTATGGAACCATGATCGTTTCTACAATTGGTATTCTGGGCGCTGTTGCCGCTTATTACGTGGCTAACTTATTTGACTGGCGGATTGCGTTCTTTGTAGGTGGTGGAATGGGAATATTTTTATTACTCCTTAGAATGGGCGTTTTTGAATCCGGCATGTTTTCCAGGATTAAGCATAATGAAGTGTCAAAAGGAAATATTCTCATGCTGTTTAATAATGGAAAACGGTTTAAAAAATACCTGTTCAGTATACTTATTGCAGTTCCGGTATGGTTTGTAGTGGGTATTCTTATAGCTATAGCGCCTGATTTTGGTAAGGCGTTGGGAATCACTGACGCTATTGATACAGGCCGGGGCGTGATGTTTGCTTATATCGGAATATCAGCAGGCGATTTTTTATCCGGAACCTTAAGTCAGTTGCTGAAGACGCGGAAACGAATTGTATACAGTTTTTTAGCGCTTACTTATACCGGGATACTGTATTTCTTATTCTCAAACGGTATGTCGGCAGATGAATTTTACATGCTTTGTCTGTTTCTGGGAATTGCAACAGGATATTGGGTGGTATTCGTAACTATGGCTTCTGAGCAATTTGGAACTAATTTACGAGCAACGGTTACCACTACTGCTCCCAATTTTGTAAGAGGATCATTAATCCTGGTCACACTGTTATTCACTTTCTTACGTGACCATATTGGTATTATTAATGCAGGATTAGTTGTAGGGAGTTTAACAATTGCTGTTGCTTTCGTTTCTTTGTGGAATTTAGAAGAAACTTATGGTAAAGACCTTGATTATCTCGAACCATCCGGCGATACAGGGTTATAACTAATTATTTATGATTTTCAGGGAAGAAGTTGCAGAAGCATACAAGATTATTCAGGATGAAATTTGTGCCGGACTCGAAAAGGCGGATGGCACAGGAAAGTTCTCAGAAGAAATATGGACACGTGAAGAGGGGGGCGGGGGTCGAACCAGGATTATTGAGAATGGGAGCGTTATTGTAAAGGGTGGGGTAAATTTTTCTGCCGTACATGGAAAGCTGCCTGATGCTGTTAAAAAGTCTTTTGGCATCCAGGCTGATCAGTTCTTCGCTACCGGCGTCTCTATTGTAATTCATCCTAATCATCCATGGGTGCCGATTATTCACATGAATATCCGGTATTTTGAAATGCCGGGAAGCGGAACAACGCCTGATGAAGATATACGATGGTTTGGCGGTGGAATTGATCTGACTCCGCATTATATTGTAGATGAGGATGCCCGATTTTT
>DASWTL010000334.1:0-9287 GCA_036402155.1 Sphingobacteriaceae bacterium
ATAGAAGAAGTTTTTTTTATGCATGCATAGTATTTATAAATATAAAAATTAAGAAATTCACCGACGGATGGTTAAAAACAAGAGCATGTATTTGTTGATTTTTATACTTTAATTCACCTGATAATGAAAGCACTGAAAGCTGTTATCTGTTTGCTGGTCGTTGTGGCAATGGTTATTTCCTTAAACTCCAAGTTTGGCGATATACCACCAATAGGCAAATTTCTGGACCCTTTTAACGGATTTTGGGCCAATGCTGAAAGCAAGAACCATCAGAATAACAGGCAAATAAGTTTAGAAGGTTTACATGGTGCAGTTACAATAAAGTTTGACAACAATAGGATCCCACACATATTTGCCGGTAATAACTATGATGTGTACTATGCGCAGGGGTATATTACCGCAAGAGACCGCCTGTGGCAGATGGATTTTCAAACACGGTTTGCATCAGGAAGGCTTTCTGAAGTTGTTGGTGTTAAAGCTGTAGAACTGGATCGTTACCAGCGGCGGATGGGGATGACTTACGGCGCTGAACAGATGGTTGAAAGCGTAAAAAAAGATCCGGTTATGACTGAAGTTATTAAAGCTTATACTGCCGGGATAAATGCATATATCCATTCACTTAAACCTGGAGATTATCCAATAGAATTTAAAATTCTGAATTACCAGCCTGAAGACTGGGAACCGATTAACTGCGCCTTATTATTAAAGCTGATGTCATCAACACTAACAAGTGGGTCTGATGAATTTTACATGAGCAATGTGTTGAACAAATTCGGCCCGGATATCGTGAGCGATCTTTTTCCCGACTATCCTTTTCGTATAGATCCGATCATTCCTCCAGGCACTCAATGGAACTTTAAGCCCGTTTCCATTCCTAATAGTTCAGACACATCCTTAACATCAGGAATTATTACCAAACAAAAGCGTGACGGCATTGGAAGTAATAACTGGGCCCTGTCGGGATCAAAAACCGCAACCGGCTACCCGATGCTGGCCAATGACCCCCATCTTGACCTTACTTTGCCCGCTATATGGTATCAGATACAGCTTGTATCAAATGACATGAATGTGTATGGAGTATCTATTCCTGGTGCTCCTGGTGTAATAATAGGCTTTAACCAGAATGTAGCCTGGGGTGTGACCAATGTTGGCGCTGATGTTCTCGACTGGTACCAGGTTAAATTTAAAGATAATAAACATAACGAATACTGGTTTAACAACCAGTGGATGCCTGTGAAAAAACGTATCGAAACCATTGCCATACGAAATGGAAAAACAGTAACAGATACAGTATTGTACACGCACCATGGTCCGGTTGTTTATCTAAAAGGCGCCAAGCCAGCTCATTTTTCAAAAGCTGGTAATATCCCGGAAGGAAATGCATTAAGATGGAGCGCTCATCTCCCGTCAAATGATGTGAGGACATTCTATATGCTGAACAGGGCTAAAAATTACTCCGACTACCGTCAAGCGCTGGTGTATTTTACTGCTCCGGCTCAGAACTTTGCTTTTGCTGATGTTCAAAATAATATTGGGGTTACACCAACAGGTTATTTCCCTTTGAAGAGAAAGGCGCAGGGCAAATTCATACTGGATGGCAGCAAACCTGAAAATGACTGGCATGGCAGGATCCCTTTTGAACAGGGACCTACGGTTAAAAATCCCCCCAGAGGGTTTATAAGTTCTGCAAATCAATTTTCAACCGATCAAACTTACCCATATTATATTAATTGGGAATTTTCAGCAACAGAAAGAGGGAGACGGATTAACTCAAGGCTAACCAGCATGACCGGCGCTACTGTAGACAGCATGCGAAACCTGCAGAATGATAATTACAGCATGCTTGCACAGGATATATTACCAGTTATGGTTAGTAGCATACAGGTATCCGAATTAAATAAGGAAGAGAAAAAGGGTTTTGACATTATTAAAAAATGGAACCGGTTTTATAACGCACAAGAAATAGGCGCAAGCATTTTTGAGATCTGGCAAAAATACGTGATCAGCAATATTTGGAAGGATGAGTTTGGAGACGCAAACCTACCCATGCGCTTCCCTTCTCGTGATCGTACCGTAGAGCTGCTGATAAATGAACCTGCATCCAAATGGTTTGACAAGGCTCAAACACCAATTAAAGAGACCAGGGAGGACATTATTCATGAAGCCTTTAAACTGACCATAGATAGCTTGTCACAAAAGTTTGGCCCTATTGGAAGAACCTGGGAGTGGGCAAATGTCAAGGGAAGTCACGTGCCGCATTTGGCAAAAATTTCCGGCTTCGGCTCCGGATTGTTATATAATGGAGGATCAAAACATTCCGTGAATGCATTGGGAGAAAGCAATGGACCATCGTGGAGAATGGTGGTAGCATTAGGGAAAGATGTTAAAGGGTATGGAGTCTTTCCCGGAGGCCAGTCCGGAAATCCGGGCAGTTTCTTTTATGATGACATGATTGAGCCCTGGACAAACGGACGGTTAAATGAATTGCTTTATCTTAAATCTGAAAAAGAAGCCTCAAACCGCATCATCTCAACCTGGACCTTAAAGAAATAATTATGCTTTTTATTATCATATTATTTATATCCCTTATCCTTCAAATGTTTTTACCATGGTGGATAATCGCAATCGTTGCCCTTACTTTCTCAGCGCGGAAAGCCGTAAGCGGAAAACATGCTTTTGTACATTCATTTACGGCTATTTTTACCTTGTGGATTGCTGCCGGATTGCTTAAAACTATACCTAATGAAAATATCCTGGCCAACCGTGTAGGTGAAATGCTGATGCTGCCATTTACAGAGTTTAACTGGGTAATCATTTTGTTCGTTACCGGAATTATAGGTGGCCTGGTTGCTGGACTTTCAGGGCTGGCCGGATTTTATTTGCGGGAACTTTTCATAAAGAAGAAAACATAAGGGCCGATCCCGGTTAAACAGTTGTTTCTATCCCACCTTACTGCGTTTCGTATTAAAGGGGACAACTTGTAATAAACACTAAAACCCGGCTTATCACCGGGTTTTTTATCAAAGTTTTCTCTACTTACAACTATACTCAAACGTATTCTCGTTTGTATTAGGTATTGAACCCGGTTGTGAAAAAGTTTCCACTTCGGTTCTTTTTGTGATTAACCCGTCACTATCATAAGTATATGTATAATTGCTGGTCTCAGTGCTATTTCCGGCGTTATATGTTTCTATCCTTTTCTTTACCGGATTTTTATTAGCTTTAGTTAACAGTAACTCTTCATCTTCCGGAGCCAGTGTATTTGTTTTGTCGGTATAATACTCATATGTTGTTGTTCTGGATTCATTACCGTAAGTCTCCGTTTTGGAAACTAAATTTCCATTTAGATAGGTGTATATAGTGCTTCCGGTGAAGTTTTGAGGTGTGGAGGCCGGATTAGTTGTAGTAGTGCCATTATAGGTGGCTTTAGTTAAAAATCCGTCCGCATTATGCTCATAAGTTTGCTGAACAGCTTCTGTATAAGTAATGCCGTTACTTGTCCAGCTTTCTGTACTTGACGATCCTGTGATTACTCCATTGGAAGCTGTAAAGGTCTGAGTAGCATCCAATTGCCCATTCGCTTCATATTCTTTTACAACTACTTGCGAACTGCTGTAGGTAACTGTAACGTAATACTCTAACGTTGTACCATTATAATAACTGATTTTTATCGGTCTGTTTTGACTATCATATTCAAATACATCATTCCCTGAGCCATATTTAATCTTGCTTAATAAACATGATTTCCCGCTGGGCGTTTTTATAACGTTGTCATTCCCTATAATTTCCGGATTGTCATTTTTCTTTTTACAACCATATAACCCGATTGATAAGGCTAAAAATAGTACCGCTAAAAATTTTAATTTTTTCATGTTACGTGTAATTTATAGATCTGTTTAATTTGGTATTTACATATTATTTAAAAAAGGAGAGAGTTAATTAAACAGAAAGCATGTATATATATAATGTTTCCCTAGAGATAAAAGCATGCGCAAAGAAACCTTATTACATTATATCGATCAATACTCAGAAGTAGGTATTTGTTAAAGTCTTAGGAATTAAATTAATCAAGAAGAAATCTGATTTCGATTTAATTATGAAAATTTACACAAAAAGCCTAGTATAGACGGTTTTGAATAAAAAAGTTGAGAAAAGCACAGAATAACCGAAACCTATGTCTCAACCAAGAATCCATGCGCTCTTGCAAAAGTAAGCAAGCCTGCAAGATTCTTAACATCAAGCTTTCGCATAATATTTCGCCGGTGTGTAGTCACCGTAAATTCACTTACAAATAGCTGTTCACCAATTTCCTTACTGGTATTTCCTTGGGCTACCATCCTGATAATCTCTACCTCCCGGCGTGTAAGCTGGAATTTCTTCATAAAATCATCGACAAAGAAATGATTATCTCCTTCGGTTGGTTCAATATATTCATTAAAAACCAACTCTCCGGAGATAACCTTATAAATTGCGGATTTAAGAACATCTGCAGCCGTATTTTTAAGCAGGTAGCCATGTGCTCCCAACCGTTTGATCTCTTCCATCAATTGGGGTTGGTTATAATTAGTCAGAACCAGTATCTTAATCTCCGGATATTGGCTTCTTAGCACTTCCAGTGTTTTAATGCCATCAAGTTCAGGCATATTCAGATCCAGAATCACCAAATCTGCTGATGTTTCCTTTAATTGTGCCAGCAATTGCCTTCCATTATTTGCCGATGGCAGAATTGAAATGCCTTCTGCTTCATTAAGTACACCAACAAGCCCATCAATCAATAACTGATGGTCATCAGCTATAATAATCCTAACACACATAACAAACTATTCTAAACCGGTATCTCCATATTCACAAGTGTGCCTCCATCCCTCTTCTCAGACCACTCGATCCTGCCACCAAAATAGTCAATTTTTGATTGAATACCAGCAAGGCCGATACCCGGCTTCATTACAGCGTTACTACTCAACCCTTTACCATTATCTTCAATCATCACGGAAATGATCTCATCATAACCAATTACCTGAATTAAAGCATGTGTTGCCTCTGCATGTTTAATAATATTGTTTACAGATTCCTGAACAATACGGTACACATCATTTAGCAAATGGATATTATACTTATCCCTTTCTTCAAATCCTATAATAATACATTCAATTTTTAGTACCCCTGCCAGATTAATGGTATTTTGGAGATCGATAATAGCATTCTTAAATCCATATCGTTCTATAGCCAAAGGAGTAAGGGTGTGGCTCATATTACGTACCGTAGTGGTAACAGAATGAAGCACTTCATCAGCTTTTTTTAATTTCAGCACGGTTTCCTGGCTTCCTTTATTCTGATCTATAACAGATGAAATATGTAAAGACGCCAGGGATAGCAGCGAACCTACTTCATCATGAAGCTGAGCAGCTATTTTCTTGCGCTCCGACTCCTGAGTTTCAATGATTCTTTCGGTTAGCTCATTCTGTTTTTCATTGATTTTGATCAGTAGTTGCTCTTTGTCATCCTTATACCGGTTAAATCGAATCGCAAGCCCGAAATTCAAAATAACAGCTTCTATTACAATTCCTGTTTGTACGCCATAGTCCTGGAAATATGACGTATTGGATATGGTTACACCGGCCTGTTCAAAAAGTTCAGCGAAAATGCAAACCATCAAAGCTAAAACCGAAATAAGGTAGAACCAGGCCTGGCGATTATTGATTCTTACTTTTTCAATAATGCTAAGCAAGAAGGGAATTAAAGTTAATGCATCTATCGTAAGGTGTATAACTAAAAAAACATACAATGCCTGATTCGCATCTCCGGTAGGAAAAGGTACGGTTAATACCAATACTGCAAATATTATATTGATAATTTTGATGATCTGTAAGGGCTTATACCATCTACTGTCACTACTCTGGCCAATAAAGGCCTGCATGAACTGAATAATAGTAACAGTTAGGCATAAATTCAAAAACAACCTTGCCCGGTTTGCAAAATCAGGATATTCCGGCCATAATAGCTGGAACCCGTAACCGGTATCTGCAAGAACCCACAAAAGCGCCGACAGAATGTAAAGTACATAGTATAAATACAATTTATCCTTTACAGAAATAAACAGGAAAGTACCAAAGACAATAATCAATAACAGTATACCCCAGGTCAATGCGTTAATCAGGTTTTCTTCCATCATCCTGTTATAAAACTCGGCGTCTGAAATTACCTCGGCATCGAGCTGTAAGGACTCATTATGTTTATCAATACGTACCAGGTAGTAATTTTGCTGTTCATGCGGGAGTAAGGGAAATACAAACAAGCGGTTATTTACCGGTCGCTGGCTGAACGGGTAATGGTCACCGGTAATATTATCTAACACAACTTTACCATTTGTAACCCGGTAAAAATCAAGTCGATTAATATTAGGATTACCAATTACCAGTTTTTGTTCAAACCTCTGCCGGGGAAGATTAACAATAAGCCAGTAAACAGAAGATGTGACACCGGAGCTGAATTTATTATGATTCAGAAGAGGAACTTCACCTTTACTGTACATAAGGTAAACCTGCTGAGCAGAAAATCCGCGGTCCTTATCTTCTAAAATATGTATATCTGCTGCTTTGGTTAAAACAGATGGTAAACACAGAAGTAGCAGGTAAAATAACCTGAAAAGAATATTCTTCTTTTTAAGAATGAAAGGAAAATCAATTATTCCCGCATTATAGCTTAAATTCATTAATTGCTAATCAATGCATAAAAGAAGTAATACTTAATTGTTAATGCAATACTTAGAAAAAGGTATTTTACATAACGGGCATAAAAAAAGCACACGCCACAGACGTATGCTTTTTACCAACATAGAGCTTAAGAATTATTCTATTACAATAGTTCCTAAATCTTTCACTAACCCATTAGATATTAAAACATTTTCTATACTCTTAGGCTTGTACGGGCTCTTAGGAACAAAATTAACTTTATAAGAACCTTGTTTTAAACCATGGAAATAGAAGTTGCCTGTTGTATCAGCAATGGTTCCGATAGTATCTGTACCAATAATAGCATAAACATCCGGATTAGATGCGGCAGGTGTTACCATTCCTTTCAGTGCACCAGATACGGATTGAGGAATTGCCCGGATTACCGGTTTTAATATATATTTACTGTTGCCGGTTTTCACAATTGATTTAGCCGCGTCAAAATCAAGTAACAAGGTATAACCTGTTCCCGCGGTCAGGTCGGCGTTCAATTTTAACTTTAAACCTGAAGTGTGTGCACTTGGGGTTGTTAAGGGGTAGGAAACATCATCAATTATAACAGCGTTTCCGGTATCATGCAGCACCAGGCGAACCTCCTGCAACTGACCTGCCGAAATATCCTCTGAAGCAAGTAACGTATCTTTTCCTAACCTGAAATCCAAAATATCAAAAGGTTCATCACCTACCGGCATGGTAGTTGTTCCTTCAGAAGTTAAAACCTGAATTTCTTTTACATTTAACATGATTGACTGGTAAACGCCCGGTGCATCAGTCATTCTAACAGAAAATTTTGTCACCGATGATGACTGATCATTTTTACAGGCTGTAAAAGCAACTGCTATTGAAAGAACTGAAATAATTAAAAATCTTTTCATTATCATTTAATTTGGTTGTGGCCAAAGTTGATACCCGAACATGAAGATTTGATGATTTTTTGAAATTATTCACATATCGACACCAAATATTGCTGCTTTTACAGGAAATAATTCCAGGATTTTTTTGGTGAAGTAAAAACAAACCTTGCTCCAATCAGCTTGTTCAGCAGATTAATACATATCCCGGGAGAAGATTAGAGTGCGATTTCCCTGTTTGGTCTGAAAGAAAAAAGCTTCTTATCCAAAACCTTTAACGTATAGGGATAATACTCATAAGTTGTTTTTACAGAATATGTTTCTGCCCGGGGAAGAGCGCTCATCACATTCATCAACGCTTTATTTCTGGTCCGTAATTGTGCCAGAGAATCAAGTTCATGCAACAGTGCAGCCTTTTTTTGGAAATTAGTCTCCCTGTCTGATCTCTTTTGCAATGAAGACGAATCCAATTTAAATTTAATCTCCAATATTGAATCAGCCTTCGCACGTGTCAATTTACTGTTTATAATCTTATCGGTTTCTATTTTACGAATGAGGAAGTCCTTCTTGCTGATCCAGAAAGTCATGGTCTCATTCACCAAACCTTTGCCAATAATTTTATAGCAATCGATTCCTTTTACGGATTCACTGCTACTTTGAGATGGCGTAAAAGAATTAAAAATACCTTTACTTCCAGTGAAATCTTCCGGTGATAAAAGTTGTGGAACAATCGTTGAAGTACGTGACGAAACCCCAGAGGCGGCGGCTAATGACATGGCAAGAGTCCTGCTTGTAATTATCTTATTGGTTATCCCCCACCAGCTTTGAACACGTTTTTCTGTTCTGTTAACTGTATATAAAGAATTTGATTTGCCTGGTTCATAATACTCAAAATTAAAATCTCCTGTTTCTGAAAAGGCTGTTTTAAAGTAAATAGCACTTTTATGCGGGCTATTATTTTTGTAAAAGTGCTTTATAACCTTACCTGAATCAAGATATATTTTTAGTTCTGCATAACGTTCAGCTGATTTTTTTAAAATCGCAACAGCATTTAAAGTATCTGAGCTTTGATATTTTATATTTGAAAATCCTCCTTGAGCAAAAGAAAATGCAATAATGAGAAGGACAAGTAATTTTTTCATGCCGTTCAGTGAAGGTTTAAAACCGCTATAACATAATTACTTATAAATATCCATTAATCCTAATACTGCTAATATTCTTAAGTTAAGGGCGCCCGGTCAGGCCTTCTGCTATTGATTTATCTATCCAATGGACCGTATTAGCAGCCAGGCCATGTGTATGAAAAATTATATTTGATTTCCGGTCAAGTATGACGTGAGTGGGGTAAGATTTTACCCCGTACATTGAAGCTTCATAACGGCCATCGCTGACTATATTATAGTTGAAAGGGGTGTCTTTTAAAAAGTCTTCCAGGCTGCGGGCATCATCAAGAGCAATACCTAAAAATACCACATCAGTATTATTTTTATACTTCGTAACTACTTTATTTAAATCGGGAATTTCCATCCGGCATGGGGCACAATTAATAAACCAGAAATTCAACACAACAACTTTCCCGGCAAGATCTTTTAATTTATACTTATTACCATCGAGATCCCGAACACTAAAATCTTTAAGTCTTTTCCCTGTCTCAAAATAAGGAGATACCTGTGGCTTAGCCATCGCATTTGCCCGTTTAACCTTC
>DASWTL010000335.1:0-14520 GCA_036402155.1 Sphingobacteriaceae bacterium
AAGGATGGAGATGGAAAAGGTGCCTGCGGCTGGTTATAAAATTATAGGATTGGATATTCAGGGGATTCAGCGGAAGGAGTTGTGGAAGAATCTGCTTTTGCCGTTTAAACTTTTTGGATCAGTACTGAAGTCGAGGAAGATTATAAAAGAGTTTAAGCCTGATGTTGCAGTTGGCGTTGGTGGTTATGCCTCCGGGCCGCTATTGTTTTCTGCGGGGCAAATGAAAGTGCCTTATCTGATACAGGAACAAAATTCCTTTGCAGGAATAACAAATAAATGGCTGGGTAAAAAGGCCGTCCGGGTTTGCGTTGCTTTTGAAGGAATGCAGGAGTTTTTTCCCGCTGATAAAATTATTCTTACAGGAAATCCGATCAGAAAAGAGTCGGTATCCATTGAAAACAAAAGGGGCGAAGCTGCAGCATTTTTTGGGTTAAATGAAAGTAAGAAAACGGTTTTAGTCATTGGCGGAAGTCTTGGCGCAGGAACCTTAAATAAAAGTATGATAGCCGGTCTGCAAAAATTGATCGATGCAGATGTGCAACTGATCTGGCAGACAGGCAAATATTATTACAAATCAATATTGCAACAACTGACGGGAGAGCTTCATAAAAATATTAAGGTGCTTGAGTTCCTGAACAGAATGGATCTGGCTTATGCTATGGCTGATGTGATCATTTCCCGGGCCGGTGCAGGTAGCATTGCTGAAATGTTTGTTGTAAAAAAGCCCGTTATACTGGTTCCTTCCCCAAACGTGGCTGAGGATCATCAAACAAAGAATGCGATGGCATTAGTTGAGAAGGGTGCGGCACTAATGGTTGCTGATAGTATTGCAGAACGTGAGCTTGTGGATATCTCCCTGAGCTTATTAAATAATCCGGAAAAGTTGAAGGAGTTAACGGATAACATTGGCGCGATGGCGCACCCTCTTGCTGATGAAGTGATTGCAGAAGAAGTATTAAAGATTGCAGGATAATGGAGTTAAATAACATAAAACGTGTTTATCTGGTGGGTATCGGTGGTATTGGCATGAGTGGCCTTGCCCGGTATTTCAATAAACGCGGCTGCGATGTTTGCGGGTATGACCGCACTGAGACCCCATTAACTATCAATTTAATCGATGAGGGTATAGATATAACCTATGCAGATTCGATTGCTGCTTTGCCGGATAGCTTTAAAAATCCGGATGAGCATACGCTGGTCATCTATACACCGGCAATTCCTAAAGATTCCGAAATTCTCAATTATTTCATAGGCAATGGTTTTGAATTGAAAAAGCGGTCGGCGGTACTGGGAATCATTAGTAAAGGAATGTTCACCATCGCGGTAGCCGGAACTCATGGTAAAACTACTACTTCCAGTATGGTTGCACATATTCTGAAGCATTCCGGATATGATTGTTCAGCATTTCTGGGGGGGATAGCAACCAATTACGAAACCAATGTGCTTTTCGGCGAGAATAATGTCGTGGTTGTTGAAGCGGATGAATATGACCGCTCATTTCTGACACTGCATCCGGATATTGCTATTGTTACTTCAATGGATGCCGATCACCTGGACATTTATGGCGATAAATCTCAGTTGACTGAATCATTTCAATTATTTGCATCACAAATAAAGTCTGGTGGTAAGCTGATCTGCCATGAAGGGCTTGACCTTGAAAAGGGGATAACCTATTCAGGGAAAGGCATTGCTGACATTACAGCAGAGAACATACGAATTGAAAAAGGTGATTTTTATTTTGATTTCATTAGTAGCAGGGTAACTATTAACAATGTTAAGCTGGGGCTTCCTGGATTGCATAATGTTGAAAATGCCGTGGCTGCAGCTGAAGTGGCTTTGATTTTAGGTATAGAGCCGGAAAAGATCAAAAGTGCTCTTGCAGCGTACCGGGGCGTTAAACGCCGGTTTGAATATATTATAAAAACTCAAGAGCATATTTATATTGATGATTATGCTCATCATCCGGAAGAATTACGTGCATGTATCACAGCAGTAAAATCTCTTTATCCTGATAAAACGCTGACCACCATTTTTCAGCCACATTTATTTACCCGTACCCGGGATTTTGCAGCAGGGTTTTCAGAAGTGCTTAGTATGAGTGATGATCTGCTTCTTCTTGATATTTACCCTGCCCGTGAGTTGCCTATTGAGGGGGTAACTTCCGAGATGCTCCTGGATAAAATAGCAATTGCGAAAAAAAGAAAGTGTGGTATGGAAGAGGCATTGGCATATGTTGAGAATAAGAAACCAGAACTGCTCTTGACAGTTGGCGCAGGAGATATTGATACATTGGTTGAACCTTTAAAAAAGATCTTAAGCTATGCTTGACCGGATAAAAAGGATTAACTGGATGGCCATATTTTACGGACTGATATGGATGGTTTGCCTGAGCGGATTGTTTGTGCTGATGAGCTTTATTGAAGTGAAGAAGGAAAATACCATCTGTAAGGATATAAAAGTGATCATTCCGGGTTCTCAGGTTTTTATTGAGCGGGCAGAAATTAATAATATACTACAGGGTACATCAGGGCCATTAATCGGTACTTCGATGAGCAGCATAAATATACACCGGTTGGAAGCTGAATTAAAGAAGAATCCCTTTATTGAATTTGCCAAAGTGTATGCAGATATGAATGGAGTGATTAAAGTGCAGATTAAACAGCGGGAGCCATTATTGCGGATGTTAAATCTTGCTAACCAGGATTTTTATATAGACCGTAGTGGTTTAAAAGTGCCCATCTCTAAGGCGTTTACAGCCAGAGTATTGGTTGCCAATGGAAATATTTATGAGAATTTCACCGGTTCAGTGGATACGATAAAAACGGGAGTTGCACGTGATCTGTTTAAAACCGCTTTATTCATAGATCAGGACACGTTATGGCGTGATCAGATCGAACAGCTATTTGTCAATAACAAATCCGAAATTGAACTGGTGCCCCGGGTAGGTAATCATAAGATCATTCTCGGAAATGCGGATTCTTTGCAGACAAAATTTAAAAATCTGCTGGTGTTCTATAAAAAGGCTATGCCTAAGGTAGGCTGGGATGCTTATAAAACGATCAATATTAAATATACCAATCAGGTAGTTTGTGTTAAGAATGTAAAGGACAGTACAGCAATTGCTGAACCTGTTTCGGTTTCTAAACCACTTGCTGATAGCCTGCAAAAACCAAAAATATCGAAGGATACAGTTATAAAAATTTAACGCATATAGTATATGGAAAAGGATATTTCTACCTCAGCCAAAAGTTCTCCAATAGTAGTTGGCCTGGATATCGGAACAACAAAGATCTGTGTTACCGTTGGTCGCAGAAGTAGTCATGGGAAAATTGAGATCCTGGGAATTGGGAAAGCAGAGTCGGCAGGAGTGACCCGTGGCGTGGTTTCAAACATTCAAAAAACAGTTCAGGGTATTCTTCAGGCTGTGGATCTGGCAAGTTCACAATCAAATGTAGATGTGAAAATAGTTAACGTAGGTATCGCCGGACAGCATATTAAAAGCTTGCAGCATCGCGGTATTTTAACCAGGAAGGAACTGAATACCGAGATTCAGCGAAAGGATATTGACAAGCTTATTGAGGATATGTATAAGCTGGTAATGCCTCCGGGTGAAGAGATTATACATGTTTTGCCGCAGGAATTCACCGTAGATAATGAACCTGGAATTAAGGATCCTATTGGTATGGCCGGGGTGCGCCTGGAAGCTAATTTCCATATCATTTCAGGACATGTAAGCGCTGTTAAAAATATCCTGAAATGTGTTGGAAATGCAAATCTTGAAACGCAGGAACTGATTCTGGAGCCGCTTGCATCTTCAGAATCTGTACTCAGTGATGAGGAAAAAGAAGCAGGTGTGGTTTTGGTTGATATCGGTGGCGGCACTACTGATATAGCTATATTCCATGAAAGTATTATCCGCCATACAGCCGTTATTCCGTTTGGAGGGAATAGTATTACTGAGGATATCAGGGAAGGATGTTCGGTTATGCGCAACCAGGCAGAGTTACTTAAAACACGGTTTGGCTCTGCTCTGGCAGACGAAAATAAAGATAATGAGATCATCAGTGTACCTGGTTTACGGGGCAGGGAAGCCAAAGAGATATCGGTTAAAAACCTTGCCTATGTTATCCAGGCACGAATGGAAGAGATCATTGAACATGTATACTATGAAATTAAATCATCCGGATACGAGAAAAAGCTGATTGCAGGGATTGTGATTACAGGCGGTGGCGCACAGCTGAAACACCTTCCGCAATTAGTGGAGTATGTTACAGGACTTGATTGCCGGGTTGGATATCCCAATGAACACCTTGCCAAGAACGAAGTCCTTCCAAAGAACACGTTTGATGATCTGAAAAGTCCGCTTTATGCGACCGGTATCGGACTCCTTATCAAGGGAATTCAAAAAACGGAATATATGATGGAAATGACCAAATCGCCGGGCGTACTTATCGAGAAGGTTTCGGAAGCTGATAAAAATAAAAAAGGCGGATTTGGTTTGTTTGATAAACTCCTTAAAAAAGGGGCAAGTTTTATTAAAGACGATATAAAAGATGAAGACTATATCCGCTAATTTTCCACAAATCCCGCACTTTTCCACATTCTTAACAAATGTGGAAAACGCGTGTTTAAAATTGATTAATATTACCAGTACTATCTAACTTAAGAAGAATCACACATAAACTCATAAGATATGCAGTTTGAAATGCTAAAAGAAAAGTCATCAATAATAAAAGTTATTGGTGTTGGTGGCGGCGGCGGGACTGCTGTAAACCACATGTACCGTCAGGGAATTACAGGGGTTGATTTCATTATCTGTAACACGGATGCACAGGCCCTTGAATTAAGTCCGATTCCGAATAAAGTTCAGTTAGGTGCAAGTTTAACGGAAGGAATGGGCGCCGGTTCAATTCCTGAAGTAGGGAAAAACTCTGCGATAGAAAATATAGATGATATTAAGCAAATGTTGGGTAACAACACAAAAATGTTGTTTATAACCGCAGGTATGGGTGGTGGTACCGGTACCGGAGCGAGCCCTATTATTGCGAAAGCAGCAAAGGAACTTGATATTCTTACAGTAGGTATTATTACTACACCTTTCTCATTTGAAGGCAAGCGACGTAAGATGCAGGCTGAAGATGGGTTGGAAGAGTTCAAAAAATATGTTGATTCATACCTTGTTATTTCTAATGATCGCCTGCGTGAGATCTTTGGAAACTTAACCCTGGGTTCGGCATTTGCACAGGCTGATAATATATTAACTACAGCGGCAAAGGGTATTGCTGAGATAATTACAATTCCCGGCTATATAAATGTTGACTTTAAGGATGTGCGTACGGTGATGAAGGAAAGCGGTGTAGCGATCATGGGTAGCTATGCAGCAGAAGGTGAAAATCGCGCATTGCGAGCTGTAGAGGGCGCTTTGGCTTCTCCATTGCTAAAAGATAATGAAATAGAAGGTGCACGGTATATTCTGCTGAATATAAGTTCAGGTGCAAAAGAAGTAACTATGGATGAAGTTAGCATAATTACGGATTTCATTCAGCAGGAAGCTGGTCTGGCTGCCGACCTGATTTGGGGTAATTGTACTGATGAATCGCTTGGTGAAAAAATTTCTGTGACCATTATTGCTACAGGTTTCCAAACCAAGGAAGAACGCGAGGTTGAAAAAAGTCAGGTTCGCCGGGTTTCACCTTTAACGCCGGATAATGCACCACTGGTTCGTCCTTTAATGGAGGTTTCCAATACATTTATTACAAAAGTTGAAGAGGCAAATGAACAGGAAGTTCCGGTTATGAAACTGAAAGAAACTCAGCCAGATCTGTTCGGCGGGTTCTTCCAGCCTCAAACTCAGCCTGAACATAAAGCACCTGATGAGGTTCGTCATGTTTTATCTCAGGAAGAACCTGCAGAAGAAAAACCTGCATTTGAATTTGATATGAGGTTAAAATCGGCAGAAGTAGAATCAGAGCAGGCCGCTGTTCAGGAGAAGGCACCTGTGATTGAAACTAATAAACGGGTTGAACCTCAGATAGTAAATCCGGATATAAATAAAACAGATGAATCCATTGAGGAGCAGCTTCGTAAATCCAAAGAACGCATTTTGCGTTTAAAAGATTTGAGCATGAAGTTGCGGACCAGTAATGGTTTGCAGGAACTCGAAAATGAACCTGCGTACAAGCGTAAACAAATGTCCTTACCCCAGGTTCCTCATTCGTCCGAATCGCATGTGTCAAGATTTACGTTATCGAATGATGAAGGTATCACTGAGATCCGACCAAATAACTCATTTCTGCATGATAATGTAGATTAATAATTTGTAATTATATTAAAGATTATCGCCCCGGAACTTCGCCGGGGTTTTTTGTAAGCTTACTTTGAGGGTGTATATATCGGAGAATGACTGCATTATATTGGAATAGCTGGCCGATTTTGACATTCGCTGTATTGATACTGTAGCGTAAAAATGTAACTTTGCGCAGCTTTTAACATAAATTTATTGATTTTGGATTTATTTGATAAAATATCGAAAAATTTAGGTCCCCTGGGCCAGCATAATAAATGGGCACATGGGTATTTCTCTTTTCCTAAACTTGAAGGAGAAATAGGTCCGCATATGAAATTTCGTGGTAAGGATCACTTAGTATGGAGTTTAAATAATTATTTAGGGCTTGCAAACCACCCGGAAGTACGTGAGGCGGATGCAAAGGGCGCCGAAGAATTTGGGATGGCTTATCCTATGGGTGCACGCATGATGTCAGGAAATTCAGTACATCATGAAACTCTCGAAAAAGATCTGGCAGCGTTTGTAGGGAAACCTGATGCTTTTCTTTTGAACTATGGATACCAGGGAATGGTATCTATTATTGATACCCTGGTTGATCGTAACGATGTGATCGTATATGATGGTGAATCACATGCCTGTATCATTGACGGCGTTCGTCTGCATATGGGTAAACGTTTTGTTTATCAGCATAATGATATTGAAGGCTGTAAAAAGCAATTAGAGCGTGCCACAAAACTTACTAATGAAACCGGTGGTGGGATTCTCCTGATCACTGAAGGAGTTTTTGGAATGTCGGGAGCACAGGGTAAGCTTAAAGAGATAGTGGCTTTAAAGTCACAGTTTAATTTCAGGTTACTGATTGATGATGCACATGGATTTGGCACTATGGGACCAAGCGGGGCAGGTACTCATGAAGAACAGGGATGTGTTGATGGTGTGGATATTTATTTTGGCACCTTTGCAAAATCAATGGCCGGTATAGGCGCTTTTGTAGCTTCAACTGAAGAAATTGTGACCTACCTGCGTTATAATATGCGTTCACAAACATTTGCCAAAGCTTTACCGATGCCTATGGTAATAGGATTGCAGAAGCGATTGGAGTTGTTGAAAAGTAAGCCTGAGCTCAGAGAGAAGCTATGGGAAGTTGCACGCGCTTTACAGAGCGGGTTAAAAGAGAAGGGATTTGATATAGGGATAACTAATACTATGGTGACCCCCGTATTTCTGAAGGGAGAGTTAACTGAGGCTACAGCTATCACTATGGATCTGAGAGAGAATTATAGCATTTTTTGCTCTATAGTTGTTTATCCAGTAATTCCTAAAGGTTTAATAGAGTTAAGACTTATACCTACAGCTATGCATACATTGGAAGATGTTCGGCGTACAGTGGATGCTTTCAGCGAAGTTTCGGAAAGATTAAAAAGCGGCTATTATAAAGACAAAAAGCCGGTAATGGCATAAAAGAGCAAAAAAATATAAATTATTATTAAACAGCCTTTCAGAGCTTCTGCAGGCTGTTTTTTATTTAAGGGGCTTTGTAGTAGGTTAATAAACAGTTACTTATGATTTTTTTTGATTTGCAGGATGTTTGCAACTTGAGAAATGTGGAAAAAAACGCAGGAAACGCAGATTTTATTTCTTTTCAAAAATTTTTTTTTACAAAAAAAGATTATACATTCGTTTAGAGTTATAAAAATATTAACCTAAAAAAATCAAAAGGAGTAACTAAAATGAAAAAATTTAACCAATTTAAAGAGGTATTAGCTGGATTAGAAGGCGATGCTGACAAATTTTACAACAAAGGTAACAGTGCTGCAGGTACTCGTGTAAGAAAAGGAATGCAAGACTTAAAAAACTTAGCTCAGGCTATCCGTTTAGAAGTTCAGGAAACTAAAAACAAAGCTGCTGCTCCTGCTCCTGCTAAGAAAAAGTAATTTTAGTTTAAGAAATTGAAAAAACCTGTATTAAGCTTTAATACAGGTTTTTTTATGGGTATTAAATTTAAACTCAACTTAGCTTTGCGAGCTCAGCAGTTAATGCTTCATAGGTTTTACTGCTTACGTTTACAAGCGGAAGTCTTATAGTATCACCGCAAATATCCATTATTTTCAATAAAGCTTTTACTCCGGCCGGGTTGCCTTCACAGAACATTAACCTGGTTATATCAATCAAACTATAATGTAACGGGAGCGCCTCGGCAAACTTGCCATCCAGGCACATTCTAACCATGGTAGATACAATTTGAGGTAATGCATTCCCTGCTACCGATATTACACCTGCTGCTCCCATGGCTATCAGGGGCAAAGTAATCGGATCATCCCCTGAAATAAATAGAAAATCCTCAGGCTTATCTTTTATTATTCTGTTAAACTGGTCGAAATCTCCCGAAGCTTCTTTAACAGCAATTATATTTTCAAAGTCGTGAGCTAATCGTAAGGTTGTTTCAGCAGTCATATTACTGCCGGTTCTGCCTGGAACATTATATAACATCAACGGTAGTGGAGAAGCTTCTGAAATTGCTTTATAATGCTGGTATATACCTTCCTGTGATGGTTTATTGTAATATGGGCTCACTGATAAGATAGCGTCAAAATCAGTTGCACTAAGAGCTTTAAAACAGGTGATTACCTCCGCAGTGTTATTGCCGCCAATCCCGGCCACAAGGGGGATCCGTTTATTCACAGTTTCTGCCGTAACATCCCACACTGCCTTTTTTTCTTCAGAAGTTAAAGTAGATGCCTCACCCGTTGTTCCAAGTGAGACCAGGTAATCTGTCCCTCCTTCAATAAGATAATTAATAAGATTCCTTAATCCCTCAAAATCAACTGTACCGTCCGTATTAAATGGTGTAATTATTGCAACGCCGGTACCATAAAATCTGTTCATGTTATATTAAAATAGTCTGCAAAGTTATAAGGATGCCCGCAAATAAAAAATGCCTGATTACTTTTCGATCATTTTAATCAGTTCATCCTCACTAATTAAAGGAATATCCAGCTTAGTGGCTTTCTCCAGCTTTGCCGGACCCATACTATCGCCTGCTACAAGGTAATTTAGTTTTGCTGAAATACTACTGATGATTTTACCACCATTAGCTTCAATCAGATCTTTTAGTTCATCACGACTGTAGTTTTCGAATGTGCCTGAAATTACGAATGTCTTCCCTTCCAGTTTATTGCTGAGCAGTTCTACCGTTGAATCTTCCGACTCGAATTGAAGGCCATGTCTTTTAAGTTCGTTGATTTGGTGTATATGCCTCTGATCCCTGAAATATTCAATTACACTTTCCGCAATTCTGTCTCCAATTTCCTCTACTGTGATCAGTTCATCAAAGCTTGCATTCATCAGGCTGTCAATGTTTTTAAAGTGGGCTGCCAGTTTTTTTGCTACAGTTTCACCAACATACCTGATACCCAGACCAAAAAGCACTTTATCAAAAGGTTTTTGTTTGGATTTTTCCAGTCCTTCGAGCATATTTTCAATAGATCGCTCACCAAACCGTTCCAGTTTCTTTAGCTGATCACTTTTTTCCCGCAAGGTATACAGGTCGCTGATATGCTCCATAAAGCCATGCCGGTAAAACGTTTCGATGGTTTCATTGCCTAAGCCTTCAATATTCATCGCTTTACGGCTTATGAAATGCTGGATCTTACCAACAATTTGTGGCGGACATCCTTCATCATTCGGACAATAATGAACCGCTTCGCCGTCTTTTCTAACCAGGTCGCTGCCACATTCGGGACAGGTAAAAGGATAAATTATTCTTGTTGTACCAGGCTTGCGCTTCTCTGTATTTACAGCTATAATTTTTGGAATTATCTCGCCACCTTTCTCAATCAATACGGTGTCGCCTTCATAAAGACCCAACCTTTCGATCTCATTGGCATTATGTAACGTAGCCCTTTTAACCGTTGTGCCTGCCAGCTGTACTGGTTTTAAGTTTGCAACCGGAGTTACAGCGCCTGTACGGCCAACCTGGTAAGTCACTTTTATGAGTTCAGTTTCAACTTCCTGGGCTTTGTATTTATAAGCTATTGCCCAGCGCGGTGATTTTGCTGTAAAACCCAGCTCAAGCTGTTGAGCATAATTGTTTACTTTAAGCACAATGCCATCAATATCATATGAAAGCTTAAAACGGTTTTCATCCCAATAATTGATAAAACTGAGAACGTCGTCAATATTTTTACAAAGCTTGTTATGCTCACATACATGGAACCCCCAGTCATTAACTGTGCTCAAGCTTTCCCAGTGTGTTTTAAAAACTTGCTCGTTCGTGTAAAGGAAGTATAAAAAACAATCCAATGGCCTACGGGCTACTTCTCTTGAATCCTGCATTTTTAGTGTTCCTGCCGCAAAATTTCTTGGATTAGCATAAGGAACTTCGTCATTCTGAATCCGCTGGTTGTTTAACCTTTCAAATGCCTGACGATGCATAAACACTTCACCCCGAATTTCAAAAATATCCGGATAATTACTCCCTTTTAATTGATGTGGAATTGAACGGATTGTTTTTGCATTGATTGTCACATCATCACCCTGGGTGCCGTCTCCTCGCGTCACAGCCCTGCTAAGACGTCCGTTTTCATAGGTTAAACTAATTGAAAGGCCGTCAAACTTTAATTCGCATACATATTCAAAATCATTACCAATGGCTTTTCTTACCCGTGTATCAAAATCCTTAAGATCATCCTCATTATAGGTGTTGCCCAGCGATAACATGGGCCACTTATGGCGTACAGTTTCGAAAATCTTGGTGATCTCACCGCCTACTTCCTGTGTTGGAGAGGTAGGGTCCTGGAATTCAGGATGCTGTTTTTCAAGGGCTTCAAGCTCCTTAAGTTTCTGATCAAACTCAAAGTCGGAGATGGTAGGCTGTGCAAGCACATAATAATTGTAATTATGTTGTTTCAGCTCCTTAACAAGAGCATCCATGCGGTTTTTAATCTCGAAAATCGACATCTGGCGAAGATAAGAATATGATTAGCTATCATAAAGCAGTAGCCATCGTAAAGTTACATAACTCACTAAATTTTTTTAGGATAAATTAGCGGCACGGTCTTCTATATCCTCAAATATCTGCATAAATGAAGATCTTAACTCCTCCTGATATTCAGGTAATAAAGCAGTTAACTGTAATTTTTGTGTTTCAGAAAGAGGATCGTCCCAAATGCGTTCACAGATGCGATTGATAGCATACATGATATTCTGTGCCTCCCTGTAGCTATGAAGGTATCCTGATTTAATAAATTCATCTAGAAAACTAAAAAACAGATTCGGATTATCTGCCTTGTTAAGTAAGAGAAAAGTATTTAATGAGGTGCGGTTTGATAAGGAGATAGTTTTATAAAGATTATCAGCATCTACCAGATTCTGGGTTAGGAGCAAACTGTCAAGCATTAATTCCAGTGCAATATGGGCTACAAATGATGGCCGAACCTGCGAATTTTCAAGTATCGGCGCTATTGCCGTTCGGATAGCAGTAGTATGAGTAGAAAAAAATTCTGAGGAATGAAATTGTTTATCTATTTCCAGATGGCGTTTCCATCCTGATAACAGGCTCTTCAAATCGGGAGATGTATATGCAGCAGGACTTTTTTGCGGATGAAAATTCCAGTCTTTTCGTACATTCTTTACCAGATCGGGCAAAATGGTTCCCATCACAAAGTTGGGATCACTATTGTGCCGGTCCAGGTAAAAATGCGACAGAAAATTCATAGTTGCTCTGCATTTTAAGAATTATATCAATATACGAAAAAATACGGTTTGTGGTTAAATAAGTCTTTCAATTAGGGCGTGTTGAAGCAGAATAATAGTTTTTGCATCGGTAAATGTTCTGTTCTTTAACATCTTCCTTACCTCTTCAAAAGATAATTCCAGAACATCAATATCTTCGCCTTCCTTTGAATTGCCACCACCATCATGAATTTTCATATCTTCAGAATATTCGCCAATGTAAAGATGGATTAACTCGCTTAATGCACCGGGAGAGGGGTAAATTTCGCATACTTTAGTTACAGATGCAACCTTGTATCCCAGTTCTTCTTCAGCTTCGCGTATAACCGCCTGCTCCGGAGTTTCATTTTCATCAATAATTCCGGCACAGGTTTCGATCACCTCACCAGAATGGTCAATAAGCCAGGCTGGAAGACGAAACTGACTTGAGAGTAAAACTGTTCGGTTTACCGGGTGATAGAGTAATAATGCGGCTCCATGAGGTCTTATGTACACCTCTCTTTTTTGTTTCTGAAGTTGTCCTTTGCTATCAGTGATCTCAAATGTTATGTTTTGAAGCAGATATTTTTTTTCAGAAAGCGTTTCGGAATTTAAAATATTTATTGATGCCATAATAATGTAACATGTGCTTTTTCAAGCGGGTTTTATAAATATGGATAAACTTAAGTGAATTTTATAAATCTTCTATCTTTGCATTCCTTATAAACGAATAATGAATTTTGTTGAAGAATTACGCTGGCGGGGCATTTTGCATGATATCATGCCCGGAACTGAAGAACAATTGAACAATGGAATGACCGCAGGTTATATTGGGTTTGATCCAACGGCTGATTCGCTTCATGTGGGCAGCCTTGCCCAGATCTTAACACTGGTTCGTTTTCAAAAAGCCGGTCATAAACCCGTTGCTCTGATTGGCGGAGCTACCGGGATGATTGGCGATCCGAGTGGTAAGTCGCAGGAACGCAACCTGTTATCAGAGGATATTCTGCAGAAAAATCTTGCCGGAATTCAAAAGCAGCTTGAAAAATATCTGGATTTTAAGTCTGGAGATAATAGCGCAGAAATTGTAAATAATTACGACTGGTTTAAAACCTATAGTTTTCTGGATTTTATACGTGATGTTGGAAAGCACATTACTGTAAACTACATGAGTGCCAAAGATTCGGTAAAGAAAAGATTGGAAAGTGAGGTGGGAATGTCGTTTACTGAATTTAGCTACCAGTTAATCCAGGGGTTTGATTTTTATTATCTGTGGAAAGAAAAGAACTGTATGCTGCAGATGGGTGGTTCAGATCAATGGGGAAACATCGTCACAGGAACAGAACTGATCAGGAAAAAAGGCGGCGGAAATGCATTCGCATTAACTACGCAGTTGATTAAAAAATCGGATGGATCTAAATTTGGTAAAACTGAAGGTGGAAATATCTGGCTTGATCCTAAAAAAACATCACCATACCAGTTTTATCAGTTTTGGTTCAATGCAACTGATGAAGATGTGAAAAGCTGGATCAGGATCTTTTCGTTTAAATCAAAACAAGAGATTGAGACTCTTGAAAAGGAGCATGATTCAGCGCCGCATTTGCGTACTTTGCAAAAAGCGCTTGCTGAAGAAATGACGATATTAACTCATTCCCTGGAGGCATGGCAAACCGCTGTAAAGACTTCCGAATTTTTATTTGGAGCCGGCTCCCTTGATTTTCTGCATTCTTTGGATGATGAAGAAATATTGCAGGTTTTCGAAGGTATAGCACAGTATCAGGTTTCAAAATATGAACTTACACAGGGGATAATTGTAACAGATCTTCTGGCCGACAGATCGCCTGTTTTCTCATCAAAAGGAGAGGCCAGAAAAATGATACAGGGTGGTGGCGTTTCAATAAACCGCGAAAAGGTTTCAGATGCCACTCAGGTTTATAACTCTTCAAGCCTGATCAATGATAAATATCTGGTTGTTCAAAAAGGGAAGAAAAATTATTTCCTGATTATTGCTGAATAGAGAGTTCACGTTTTGCAATAGCCAATTTTAGATAAGAGACCAAATAGGGTGTTATCTGGCTCTGTTGTTTTCATTTTCAAGCGATGAATTTCTGTTTCGCGGACCTTTAACCGTGCTGTTCGCAAACCTGTAGGTAAAGTTAAGCCTCACCTGGCGCGATTCATAATAGCCATAGTTTTTTAAGTAAAAGCCATCGTAGGTTTGCAAAGAGTTGGACTGGTTTCCCTTATAGATATCATTAACAACCATTCTGACTGTTGCCCTGTCTTTTATAAACTTTCGTTGGAGCCCGATATCCACCTGGCTGGTACCCCGGGCTATTTCATTTGCGCCAACAAGCCTTTTACTATTAAAAGATCCGGAAAGTTCTGCCGTAAATTTTGAAGGTAATTTAAATGTCTGCTGAAGATTCATCCGTGTGGCAGTTTGATTCAAATTGAAATTTCTGAACTGGTCAAACGCGACTATATTATGTACCCGATAAACAGTACCGTTAAAGCTTAAA
>DASWTL010000336.1:0-10116 GCA_036402155.1 Sphingobacteriaceae bacterium
AAGATTGACTGTACATTCTGTTTTGTGGAAATATAGCCCTCACGATCTTCATCACCACGAATCCCTACGTAAGAGATCGTAGGATGAGTACCTATATAACTTTCAAAGGGCTCTATTTTTAACTTTTTGGTACACCAACGCGCATTCGAAGACGGGAGATATCCGCCATAGGACTTAAAGTAAAAGTCGAATGGATTATCGTGGTCTGCCGTTTTCGCATGAAGCTTATGAATCTTCACACCGAGATACGTTTCAAGGTTTAGAATAAGCTGATAGGTTTCATCCAATTCTTTTCCTGTATCGCATGTGTAAAATTCAATTGATAAGTCGGGGTAAAGGTGCTTCATATAGATTGCCAGGGCAGCACTATCTTTTCCACCAGAGATTCCTAATACATGCTTTACTTCTTTACTTTCCTTCATCATCTAATTCCTTTTTTAAGAGCTTAGCCAATATAGCGATTTTCGTGAAGCGGTTGGCGTCTTTGAGAGCATGATTCAAACTGTCCACATACTTTTGAACGTTTGGCTCTTTTTGTTTAGGCAGACGGATGATCTTGTTTTTCAGCCCCTGCTCCGCTGAAGTAATTTCCAGCTTAAAAACCTCCTCTACATTTAGATCGATTTTTTGAAGTGCAATATCGTTTAGATTATCCAATTCATGAATCCAATTTAAAAAAGCTTCATGCAGCTTCAACTCGTCTTGATCATTAAACTTATCTAACGTTTTGCCAACAACGGCTTGAGAGATTGAAGAAAGCCAAGCATTTCTATCCTCCAATGGTGAACATAGTCGTTGATAGAAAGTCTTCTGATATGGTAACAGAAGTTGTTGTTTTAGAGAATTGCTGTACCGTGCCCGTAATTGGTCTTTATATTCCAAGAAGGAGTAGGCTTTGTTCCAAATAGAGAGTATAATAGTTTCAAATCGATCTTGCAAGTTATTGTAAGCTGAACGCAGTTCTCTAATCGCATCTTGCAAGGTCTCACTATATTCATTAAGTAAGTTAGGATCATTATTTAACTGAACAATGTCAAAACCCAAAGAAGATGGGAAGTCTTCAAAGAAAAGTTTCTCAGGATCGGTAGCCTCAGTTAGGACACTCCTTACTTTTAAAACTTTTGCGCTTAGCCGTTTTGTTACCTTAGTATAGTCGGGCAGTTCTTTGTAAAATTTAAAGAATGGGGTTACTGTCTGTATAAAAGCTTCATTGGAAGTGGTGTCCCGGTCTCCTAAGTTTAGCAGGCTGCGGTATTGATTGAATAATTGAATTTTAATACCGCCAACATCAAAAGCTTTGATGCTGTAATCTTTAGGATTTTTGACAATCAGTTCTAAAACATCCGCGTCTACCGTTGGATGAAATCCATTTTTTCCATACAGTGCGTAATCAGAATTCTTAATGAAAAGATAGATAGGTATCCAAAAGTCTAGAAAGCCTTTCTTTAATTTGTATGGACGCTGGCCAAGCAAATCATACAATTCGACAACGCTTCTCCTAGCCCCCTTAGATGAGTCGACAAATTGATTACATGCTTCAAAAAGTGTAGCAAATTCACATCTATCAATTTCCCCTTCAGGCTGCTGTAAAACCCAAGCGTCCTTTAACTTGGCATGGATACCTGTTTCTTTTAATAGGGACAAATAAATACTCTTTTGAGGTGGAAACTCAGTCTCATTGAATCCCAAGTTCTCTTGTTGATGCTTGGTTATTAAAAGTTCTATAAGCGCCCGTCGAGCCGTGGCCGCCGCAGGCGAAAGCTTTGACTTATTGGCTAATTCACTCTTAAATATTGGGCTTTTATCATAAACGACTCTTGCTATATTAGATAGAGCAGAGTTAAAGTCCCTGTTGTTCCGAACTTGAACTTCTTGTCCTCTAAAGTACCATTTAACAATATTTGAGTTGTAGAAGCTGCCTACTACATAATGGCTTAATAGGCTTTTTTGCAAATCAATAATCTGGTTAAGTTCCCGCTGAACTATTTTATCGTCAGGATGTTTCTCCTTAGCAATTTCAGCTTTCTGAATTTCTTCTGCTAACTGCCGTACTTCCGCAGCATTTTCAAATAGACCGAATAAGACTGCTTCTTCTGTAAGTTCAGATGCTCTTTGTACATCGGAAGCTTTAATCCTGTTATTGAAGATTAGGTTAATAAAACCATCTATTTCACCAACAGGTGATGATTGCAAAAATGGGCTTTCCGTTATTTTGTATTGAAAAATACGAGGCGTGCCCCGTTCAAAGTAAATACGTTTTGCAGAAACAGTTGAAAGGGAAAAATATTTGGTTAAGTAACTACTAAGATCCGTACTTGTGTCTAAGTAGGATGCAGCTTCATCTATTGCAACATCAATATCGATATCCGTCCCTTCAAAAAGCACATAGCGCTGAGAATACTGATTATAGCGAACGATTTTGCGCTTCGTAAGTTGCTTTAATGCATCAGCAACTCCCTGTTCCTTAGTCGTATTCTCTATATACCCGATCAAAAAATCGTCGTCAAGCTTTGCTCCTGCATGAGAAAAGATATGTAGAAGTCCAATTGTCTTTACTATTGCGTAATATAGCTTATGCTTTTCATATTCAAACTCCCCTTCTACCCTTTCTAAAGTAATATTGATGGCGCCCCATTTTGAGAAATCCAGATTAGCTTTTGACTTTAAAAAAGAGTTGAAATTATGGTTTAAGAAATCATGAACATGAACTAACGAATAAAAGTTCCCCTTCTTCTCATTGAAATCTTGTAAGCCTAAATAGTTATGAGAACTCAAAAAGGTAAAAAGCGAGCGTTCGTTCTGCCCATAGCTTTGCAAAGCTAGCGCCAAAGTCGCTGCCGATAAGATATCTAAAGGATATAGCTTTTCCGCCATTTCCTTGGTGAAATAATCTTTCAAAGGGAACACCTTTGCTTTCTCTATAGCTTTGAAAGAATTTTCGAAAGGAACTTGTTTTTCATCTGATAGAACACCTTGTAGACGTTTGCTAGCTAAGTAAAGTAGCTGCTCGACTGGTTCATTGAAGGTAATTTCTTTAAATCTTCCTTTGACTTTTGTCCATTCATTCCGTTGTGACTTATCTAGTGATACTGCGTAAGCGGAAAAGTCTTGATGAAGGGTGGTAAGGATAATAATATCTTTTTCCTCATTACTAGCGTACTCTGCCAACTGTTGGAAAAAATACAATTCCTTCTCAGCTTGGTTTTTAGCAGCATACTCCAAATACTTGCCAAACTCATCTACAAAAATCAAAACACCTTTACCTTGTTTCTTACAGGCGGCAACCTTTTCATCCAACGCCTTTAGTAATTCGACGGGACGATTACTTTTGGTATTTAATTTTTCTGAAAAACTTTCTAAAAATGATTGGTATTCTCCTACAAGCTTAATGGTCTCAAAATTTTCAACGCCTTTCCAAGTTTGAAACTCAGCGAACAACTTTTCGTGATTTACATGCTCTTCAAATGCTGAAAGAAATGTGGATTTCCCGGTTCCGTAAGCTCCAACCAAGTTAAAAGCGCGAATGCCTTGATAATAATTGGCTGTTATTAAATCAAAGGTAGATTGAACATTCGAAGTGATGATATACTGCGTATAGTCAACTTCAGTAGCCAAGATATTGGTGGAAGGATTGAATGTCTTAACCATAGTATTCATCTAAGATTTTCCATTTATTTAATGAGCTCTTTATCTGAAAAACTCGATTACCAGCTGTGTCGCTATATATTACTTCTCCGGGTCGACTTTCAGATAGTTCTTTTAACTTATCTTCTAGACCTCTTTCTGTAATGTTAAAAATAACGCCAGGAGAGTTTCTTCCATCCAGAAGATCATAAAAAGAGATTGAGTTACTATCCGGATATTGATCAAGGATGGAAAATAGAAGTATCGCTAATGGCAATTCTCCTCTATTGCTCCTATTTACCTTGTACCATTGAACATCCTTATTCCCCAATCCTTTTCGGGTAAAAGGGATGATCAAGTTTAACTCCGTTAAAAGATTTGAGGTTTCATCTTCGACATCCGCCTTTCCATCTGTTGATCTTAAATAGGTACGAATAAAAACATTTGCATCAGATTCATAAGTCTTTGGACTGAATAGAGTGATCTCGTGCTCTTCCGTTTTCCTCTTAAGAAATGATATTAATTGCTCCTTAGTAAACTCGGTTTTCTCTTTAGTAAATTCATTAAAGAATGTATTAAATATAAATACCTTCTGGTTTTTTATAATGGAATAATGCAATAGCCAAAGAGATGCTGTATCTTCCAAAAACGGGTCTTTACCGTTCTCGTCGGAAAAGAGATAAGCGCCTAACTCCGTAATCCCATTTTCTTCAACGACATTAAAACCCTTTAACCAAAAACGTATTGCTGTAACCATATTAATTCCAACCCCTAAGTCTACGACTGCGTCTGGTTTGGAGAAAGAGTTTCCCGATTGTATATAATCTAAACCCTTTTTTAGCCAAAACTGCCTGCAAACGAAAGTCTCATGCCCTGAAAAGCTTATCTTCATTTATCTATTTATGACCGAAAACTACGTAAAAATACTATTTCAATTTTTAATAGTTATCCACATCCTGTTCTGGCCTAAGCTTATTCGAATGGTCAGTACGATGCTAGTTTTAAGCCTTTCGTTCTTACGCATCTACGCATCGAACACCCGACATATTAATATCGAAGTATCCAAAAATTCTTGGATTGGTTTCTTTATGGTTTAAGCATTATTGGTTATGTCCCCAATCTGGCTTAAGCTTATGTGTCAGTATGTGTAGGGCCTAGCTTAACGCCTATTATAACGAAGCTTTCAACTTCATAGAACATAGTCTATTTCCAGGAACCCTTCGCCACAGGTATAATCTTTGGCACCACCATATGAATAGGCTTAGGCATCTACCCGTTGAATACAGCGAAACGAATTCTTTGCCCTGTGTTTCCCAGGGTATGCCCGCTGTCATCTGCAAATTCTTTGATCAGGTATTCGCCTGTATCTAATTCTGTTAACCTGCCTGCAGGGATGTTATTGTATTTAATAACAGCTTGTCTTATTCCTAACTTTCATTTACCGGACCCAAAACCTGCCCAAACATTTTCAACACCTGATTTACTTTAGATAAACTTAGGTTTTCTTTTCCTTGCTCGATTTTTCTGATCACAGTAAGTGCTACACCGGCCTTTGTTGCAAACTCTTCTTGTGTGAGTTTTAATTGCTTTCTTCTGGTCCTGAACTTTTCTTCTGCGTAAGCTCTCATTCACCTGGCAATCAGCTTACGAGTAACTACATAATTTCCTAAAAAAATATACCTAAAAAGGAATGATAAACACACTCTCAATATTTTTCCAACCTTCATTTCGTCCCGACAATTCCCGCATTTCGTCCTGAGAATACGGCCGTTGGTGTAAAAAACTTAACTTCTTCTCATCAGCACAGTAAGAAGGATAACGGCAGACGTATGCCGCACTTAAACCGAACTATTATGACTATATCAGACCAATTGATCGAAGCATTGCACCGTATGGAAAAATCCCTGTCGGATATCCGGGATATGCTGACCATGCGTACTGAAGAAGAACTGCAGTTAGCGGAAGGTGATACGTGGCTGGATAAACAGCAGGTAATGCAAATGCTGCACATTAGTGACCGTACATTGTTCACCATGCGTAAAGAAGGAAAATTAACTGCCTATACTATCCGCGGAAAGATCTATTTCCGGATGGAGGATATTGAAAATGCGCTTAAAGGAAGAGACTGATTCCGGGTCAGCTTGCCTTATTGTTTGTTTAGTTGATCATCATTCCCCTCTTAGCCGGGGGGCCAAGTCCTTTTTCTGTAGTAAAAAAGGACCAAAACACCACGGCTGCGTTTTCAGCTATGAAAGTCCGCAGTATCGGCTTGTCTATGCTACCCGCAGAAAACCAGCCTGCGGCGGGCAGGCAATGCCGATTTTGCGACCCGTTAGGTAAGTGCAAGGGGCAAGAGGCTATTAACGGTTTTGCGCAAAAGAATATTCAGCAGGGTATGATAGTTTGTAGAATTCAAACGAGGTCATTCATTGTTCACAGAATCCTGAAACGAAGCATAGCGATTGCAGAGCTATATCAGAATTATCCGGAACCCTTGTAAAGCTATATCCGGATTAACCAAAAACCATGTAAAGTTCTAACCGAAATACCGTCCACAGCTGCAAAGGTTATTCAGGATTATCAACGGTGAACATACCGTTTCCAGTAAAAAACAGCTACATTTTTTAACACCCCGCTTCGACATTCCTTCGACCCTTGTTCGGGACTGCTTCGACAAAACCCGAACGTGTCTCGAACGTGTCTCGAACAAGTCTCGAAGAAGTCCGCAAAAGTCGGCAAAAGCCCGCAAAAGTCGGAAAAAGCCCGCAACGGCTTCTCAAAACGATACGGTCGGCAAAATCCTGACCTACTTTTGATCCGGCAGAGCGCTATGTACCGGTACGGCTTACTCTGGAAACTGAATGTTTAACCCTTTAAATTTTAATCATTATGGGAAGGTATGGTAAAGGAATTCTCGGCTCGTTCGTAGGAAAAGTAGGAACGGTAATTGGAAGCAGCTGGCGCGGCATATCGTATATGCGCAGCTTGCCGGTTTTTAAAACGGGAAGGACCCCGACTGACAAGCAGCTGGAACAGCAAATGCGTTTTGGGCTGATGACCCGGTTCCTGGCGCCGGCAAAACCGCTGCTGGAAGTTGGCTTTAAGAATTATGCACAGCAGCAAACCGCCTATAACGGGGCGTTGTCGTACAACATCAAAAATGCCATCACCGGCGTTTACCCGGCCCTTGAGGTAGATTACCCGATGATCATGATCAGTCGCGGCGATCTTCCGGGTGCAGAAGTTCCTTCTGCTGATTCGACGGTTGCAGCTACAGTAACTTTCAACTGGACCGACAATACCGGCCGGGGCAAAGCAAAGGACACGGACCAACTTATGATTCTGGCGCATTGCCCGGCTCTGCAGGAATCTGTGGCTGGCATCGAACTGGCTGCACGGTCAGCTGCAACGGCAGATGTTGTACTGCCGGGGCATTTCTCGGGACAGGTGGTACATCTCTGGATAGCCTGGCAAAGTGCCAATGGTAAGGAATTATCCGGCACCGCTTACCTGGCTACGGTGAATGTAGCCTGATGAATTCACGGACCGCCCCTGCCCGGGGCGGTTCTTTTAAAAATTTCCATTAAAACTTAATATCATGAAAAAAGCAATTGTAGTCTATAGCAAAGTCCTCCCGGAGTTTAAACGCGAGGCAAGCGCCCTGCTGAAAGAACACTTTCCGGGAAACTTCAAAGCGGCGCGGTCACTGATATACCGGTTCCTCGACATGAAAGATGACAAACTGCACCGGTGGTATAATATGCTGCTGATCGGATGGCTTTCAGCAACTGATTTTATACGGCTGTTCTCACGTCTTAAAGAAGCCTTTTCATTGCAGGAATTGAAAGAGCACGGCATTTCGCCTGAAAAGATCCAGGAGGTAACCCGGCTGATCATTAAACTTTACCGGGCTATTGTCATTTGCCGCTCGGGATGTCTGGAAAGCGGGCAGGCGGACATAAAAACAAAATTTATCACTCAAACTTTACGACCATGAACTTTTTAAAGCAGCTATTTCCGCAGACTATTCTTAAGAAAGAATACCTGTTTATTGCCGCGGCCTTCGGCCTGTTCATCTGGTTCCCTTTTTTATCACGGAAGATAGATGTCACCTCGGCTCCTATTGACCCCGGTGCGCTGAGCGCCATCATCATGGCCATACTGGCGCTGATGGCTTTTAAGGCCGTCACCTGGTGGGTGATCAACATCATCTGGCCGGTACTGTCCGAATATTCAAAGAACCATTTTGAACGCAACTTTAAATCGTTACTGCCATGGCAAAAAGTATTGATCTATTTAAGCTTCTACCTCTTATTGCTGTATTCGTTTATTGCTACGTTAGCGGCATTAATGTAGGGGTCGCCAGTCCGGGGAATCTCACCCCGGCTTCCGGATCTTCCCCATCCGCTTTGCGTTACCAGGTGAAGAATATCTATGATGCGCAGGTGGGTATTAAAGAGCAAACCGGAAATAACGACGGTAAAAAGGTGGAACAATACCTAAGGTATGTTCATCTTACCAAAGGCCAGCCCTGGTGTGCAGCCTTTGTATGCTGGGTTTTCGGAGAAATAAAGGTGCACAATCCGCGAAGCGGCTGGTCGCCGGCACTATTCCCTGATAGCAAAGTGATCTGGCAGCGCGCACGCCTGCAACCTGCAACTCACAACCCAGAACCCAAACCCGGCGATGTATTTGGAATATATTTCCCTGAAAAGAAACGAGTTGCACACGCCGGGTTCATTGATGAATGGGGCGAAAAGTATGCGATAACGGTGGAAGGGAATACCAACATAGCCGGAAGCCGCGAGGGCGACGGCGTGTACCGGAAGCGGCGGTTAACCAGCTCGTTATACCAGGTGAGTAACTGGATTGATCATTAAAGCGCCGTCTTTTCCCTTTTTACAATGAGGTGCCCGATATGCTCTAAAAAGGAATATTTATAACCACCGCCCACAGGCAGTGCAGGTCCCTGGTTTAATAATACCATGTCACCCTCATAAGATTTTATCCGGTCTATATTGACAATAAATGATTTATGGATGCGGATAAATCTTTCGGGGGGCAGGATATTCTGCATTTCTTTTAATGTCAGGCAGGTGGTATGCCGCGTTTCATTGGTGTAGATCAGGATGTAATTCTTCAGGCCCTCCACATATTGGATATCGTTGTAACCTACTTTGATCACCTTTCCTTTTACCCCGGGGTTGATGTACATATGATCCGGGTCTGCAGCTTCCTTTATATATACTTGCTCTGGTGGCTGCGGCTTTTCGGGATCATTCGTTCCCTTAATGCTTTTTATTTTGGATTCCAACAACCAGAAACCCGTACTCATACTCATAAATAATATAGCCCGCCATATAGCCAGCGCCACCAGCCAATTAGGGCTCATGCTCCATCGCACATGTATACCTGCATAATAAAGCAGTTCAAACATCCAGATATTCAGCAATACATAAACCGTACCCTGAAGCAGCACCACGGTAACTGTAACCGCCAGCAAACTTTTTTTAATTGAAACATAGTCATGCTGAATAAACCAGGCATGGGCATAGAACAGCGAAATAGTTAAGATATAATGCCATATACCAACCGGCAGATCCACGTGGTAATCGGTGTAATAGGATACGAGGAAGAGTTCAAAAGGTATTAGCACGATCCATCCGGCAATATGCCACCGGCCATTACCTTTAAATATATTTGCCATAGCTTTCACTCGGTTGTAATGATAGATTTACAAGAAAATACACGGGAAATATCGTATGGATAGGAAACATGCCGCATTGCCGGCAACACAACTAAGTTCCACTTTTATCACTAATCTTAAACAGCCGAATACTACCATAACCAGGATCGAATGAAGCCCATCCCGGCACCTAACTTAACGAATTAGGTTTAAATAAAAAATCCCGTAAAAAGGGGATTTTTTATTTGTAATTTTTTTTGTAAAACGTTATCAAAAACGTTATTCACGGGTCAGAAATACACTTTAACAAGAATATTGCAAATCTGGGAAAGTTTGGAAAAACTGACAAATCCGGTCATATCATCTGATATTTTATAGGTGTCTTAAACATGGCGGACTATTGGTTTTGTGGGCCTGCTTGCGCTCGTTTGCAACTGCTTACTATGGTTTTACGAGCCCCCCCAAAGCCAGACCTCTCCTGCGTCGAGGTGACAAAGCGAAAAAACGTCAACCTCAAAAGCAGCTCTGTTCCAGGTTAATAAGCTCGCACCAGCAAGGAGGGCATACCCTGAGGACACCAGGTTGAACCGAGCTAAAACGTTGGCTCAGACGATCGTCTTCATAGTTCTGTACTATTCGGGCGTCTATAATGATCTTTTCAACAACCCCTTGCTGGTGCGAGCTTGTAGCTCGTACCTTTTCTTCATTCACACAAAATCAATCTCTAAAACTCCCTTCCCTCCACTATAATCAACAGCACTGCTATATCTCCAATGATATGCCTCTGTCACAAAACCTGAAACCAC
>DASWTL010000337.1:0-3641 GCA_036402155.1 Sphingobacteriaceae bacterium
ATCCCAAATTAAACCGTTTTCTGAATTCCTCCAGGTTCGGATTTTTTTCAACCATATGCTGATACTTTTCTGTAGAAGTATACAGCTTTCGTTTGGTATTTTGTTCCGCTTGCCTGGTCTCTATTTCAATTGCAAAATTCTGCAGCTCCACCCTTAAAAAGTTAAGCAGATCTATTTTTTCCATCATCAGCTGGGTTTCCTGGATCTTATTTTCAATAACAACTTCAATTATGAAGTTTTCCTTCAGGAATGGCGCATTTGCGGTCATAATAGTAAACAGGTTGATTTTTCCCGCTTTTTTTATGCTTTCAGCATATTCATTCCATATTTCCAGGAATTTATCAGATGTAAATTCATTCCTTTGTTCACCACGTATATAATCCGGTTTATCCTCTTCTTTTTTTGCATTCGGGTCGCTTAATGTTTTCAGGTCGGGTATAATAGATGCCGAAGCTTTTAGAAGCGATCCGTTCAGTACCGGTTTAGGTTTTTCTTCAGGAGCACGTATCGGCTCAGGCTCGGGCTCCAGCGCAATAGAAGGGCCTGTCGAAGGCTCGTTTATGGTTACAGGAACTTTAACCGGAGTTTCCTGTGGCGGAACAGCCGGAGCCGGCGCTAAAGTTTCAGGTTTTTTTTTTAATCCTTCCGGTTGGAGAGATGCATCAATTGCAGGTAAGGAAGAAAGATTAATGACTGAATTTATATGGGCCATTTTTATAAGCGCCAATTCAACCTGTAATCGCTGATTTCTGCTTGTTTTGTAATTAAGATCACATTGGTTGGCAATGTTCAGCGCCGATAACAGGAAAGACGAAGAAGAGGCTTCTGCTTGTTGCAGGTATTTTTGTTTTATACCCTCGCTCACTTCCAATAGCTTTAACGTAACTGTATCCTTACTTACCAGTAAGTTTCTGAAATGTGCTGCAAGACCTGTTATAAAGTGATTCCCATCAAATCCATTACTTAAGATATCATCAAAAAGCAATAATGTATCCGGAATACGCTGTGCAAGTAGAGCATCGGTAAGTTGAAAATAATAATCGTAATCAAGAATATTCAGGTTATCGATTACTGCTTTATAGGATACATTCTTATTTGAAAAGCTAACAATCTGATCAAACATTGATAATGCATCACGTAATCCTCCATCAGCTTTCTGTGCTATCAGGTGTAATCCGTCATTATCATACTGAATACCTTCTTTTGAAGCAATAGTGCTTAAGTGACCTGCAATATCTTCGACACGGATCCGGTTGAAATCGAAAATCTGGCAGCGTGAGAGAATGGTAGGCAGGATCTTATGCTTTTCTGTAGTGGCAAGAATAAAAATGGCATAAGATGGCGGTTCTTCCAATGTTTTCAGGAAGGCATTAAATGCCGCCTGAGATAACATGTGAACCTCATCAATAATATAGGTTTTGAATTTGCCAGCCTGTGGAGGGATTCGCACCTGTTCGATCAGGCTCCTGATATCATCTACCGAGTTATTGGAAGCAGCATCAAGCTCATGGAAGTTAAATGAATTTCCCTGTTGAAAAGACCGGCAGGATTCACATTCACCGCAGGCTTCGAAATCAGATCCCAGATTCTGGCAGTTAATGGTTTTAGCAAGAATACGTGCACACGTTGTTTTGCCCACACCACGCGGCCCGCAGAATAAAAAGGCCTGTGCCAGCTGATTATTTTTGATGGCGTTTTTTAACGTGTTGGTTATATGTAGCTGACCAACAACAGTTTCGAATGTTGCAGGACGGTATTTTCGTGCTGAAACCAGAAAGTTTTCCATTGGTCCTAAAATAGTAAGAGCTAGCCGTCAAAACAAATCGAGTTTTCATAGCATTTTTTTTGATATATAAAATACCGGAATTCAGGTATTTTATATTAATTGTTTTCTTCACAATTTTGTAGAATGGAAAACGTTAGAAAAGGTATAAAGATATTTTTGGGATTTATAGGGTTCTTGATACAACAAGGAACTAACAGATAAAGATCTTATTCAATAGGTGTGTGTAAAGCGGCTGAAGTTTCCCAAACTTCGCCGCTTTTTTTATTCCATGATGATGAAACCCTTTGTTTTATAGAAAATTAAACCTAAATTTGCAGCCCGAATTAAAAACAAATACGTAACAATGCAACAGTACGAAACAGTGATCGTTCTAACCCCGTTGTTATCTGAAGAAGCTGCAAAAGAGGCAATTGCCAAATTCAGCAAGATCTTAACAGATAACGGAGCCGAAATTATCCAGGAGGATAATTGGGGTTTGAAAAAACTAGCTTACCCTATTCAAAAGAAAACTACAGGGTACTATCACCTAATTGAATTTAAGGCTCCGGGTGATTTAATTAATAAACTGGAGATTGAATTCAGACGTGACGAGCGTGTTATGCGTTTTCTGACTATCTCTTTAGATAAGCATGCTAGAGCTTATAATGACAAGAAACGTAGCGGAGCCTTCAATAAAAAGAAGGAAGCTAAAACTGAGGAGGTAACCGGATAATGGCAAGAGATCAAATTCAATACGTAACAGCCCCTAAAGTAGAGGACAACCGTAAAAAATATTGCCGGTTCAAAAAGAACGGTATTAAATATATCGATTACAAAGACGCTAACTTTCTTTTAAAGTTTGTAAATGATCAGGGTAAGGTATTACCACGTCGTTTAACAGGTACTTCATTGAAGTTTCAGCGTAAAGTGGCTCAGGCGGTAAAACGTGCACGCCATATCGGTTTATTACCATATGTAACTGACTCATTAAAATAATCCGGAGGTAAAGAGAAATGGAAATTATTTTAAAGCAAGATATCAAGAACCTTGGAGAAAAGGACGATATCGTAAGTGTAAAGCCAGGATACGGACGCAATTACCTGATCCCTCAGGGATTTGCATCGTTGGCAACTGAGTCAGCTAAGAAAGTATTAGCCGAGAACCTTAAACAGGCTCAGTTTAAACAAGATAAAATCAAGAAGGATGCTGAAGCAATAGCCCATCGTTTAGAAGGTGTAAAACTGACTATTGGCGCTAAAGCAGGCGAAAGCGGAAAGATCTTCGGTTCAGTAAATACTATTCAGGTTGCTGATGCATTGAAAAAAGAAGGTTTTGAAGTTGACCGTCGCCGGATCACTTTCGAAACAGAACCTAAATTTGTTGGCGAGTATGTTGCCAACCTTAATCTTCACAAAGAAGTAAAAGTGAAGGTTCCTTTTGAAGTTGTAGCAGAATAATACAGTTTAACAGGCTTTTTATAAAGCCCGGAAATTTTTGAAAGTGCTTCCCGATTATTTGGGAAGCACTTTCTATTTTTACAGCATGGCAAGAAAGAAAAAATCAGTATCGCGATCGGGAAACCCAAAAAATATTTTCAGGTATATCTGGAAAGCGATGTTATGGTTTTTTGCTATTACTATCCTATGGGTGCTGGTTTACAGGTTCGTGAATCCGCCAATAACCTGGTTAATGATTCAGCGTGGATTTGAACGTAAAGCTTCAGGGAAAAACTGGAAAATAGAGAAGCAATGGAAAGATGTGGATGAACTTTCCTCAAACCTGAAAAAAGCCGCAATAGGGGGTGAGGATGCTAATTTTCTAACTCACCATGGTTTTGATGTTGAAGCTATTGAAAAGGCAGACCAGAAGAACCAGG
>DASWTL010000338.1:0-2011 GCA_036402155.1 Sphingobacteriaceae bacterium
TTCTCGTATCCCATGCATGGATATACGTCGGTATTCGCTGTTCAATGTAGTTACAAGTGTTTCTACATGATAATCGTTGTCTGTTAATACTTTATGCAATGCATAGGCACAATCTTTACCCCCGCTCCAAAACAATGCAGCTTTCTTCATTTGAATGATTTGAGTATTGGATATAAATAATTTAACAACCTAACAAAATGCTTATTACTTTATTTAAACCGGTGTATGCGGTGGATTATCATTAAAACTGCTGTTTATATGAGGTATTATCTGGTACATCAACCTTTATTGTAATGAAGCCTGGTAAGCTTCTTTTAATTCCAATAAACAGGCGGCACACACACAACCCTGAAAAAGTTCACTAATGTACTGTGTCTCATTTATATTTAATCGCACCTCCACACACTGGCATTTTGTAAAAGAATTTGCCTTGCATTCTATTCTTTTCCCGCAACGTTCACAGGGAATGATCTCATGTTTAATATTTTCCAATTTCACAATTAGAGGTCAGGAAGTTTTGATGAAGGCGAAGAATTGTACTCCGCCTTGCAATTAGTTAAACTCAAGTTTTAAACCTGCATTAAAATTAATTCCCTTAGTATTATACCCCATAAACTCTATATAATCCTTATCCAAAAGATTTTTAACATCCGCAAATAGTATCAATTTAGAATAGGGTCTATACTGGATATAAGTATCAATTAAGTGATATGAATCCAGATCCGCATTAACCGTTGCGCCAAATGGCGGAATTGAAGCATCATAATACCGCTCTTTACGTCTATCAGACCATTTATAAATTAAACTTAAATCGATTTTATCACCCAATTTAACTCCTGCAGTCGCACCAACTGTATTCTTCGGTCTGCGGAACAGGTTATATTCCGTTTTTGCCGGTGTGGTAACTTCTCCATTCACAAAAGCATAAAAAGCGGTCAGATCAAACCAACTCACTGGTTTCAATGATAGTTCTGCTTCAAAACCATTATCCTTTTGCTTATTCTGATTTATGTATCCAAATCTTCCGGGAGAAATCTGTCCGAAATCGATGACATCAATAATGCTTCTGTCAAAATAAGAAAAGTTTACGTTTAACTTATTTTGAATGATATCAAGGTCAAATCCGGCTTCATAGGTTCTTGACGTTTCCGGCTTCAAGCTCAAATTACCATATTGTGAGTACAATTGGTAAAGGGAAGGTACTTTATATGCTGATGAAATATTGACAAATATTTTGTACCGGTCCTTAATCACAAAAGAGGGATTGACAGTATAAGTGAAATTGTTGCCATACTCGCTGTGATTATTAAAGCGGCCGCCAAGTTCGGCACGAAAGCCCCCATTGGTTTTGAAAAACAGCGAGCTGAAGAGACTTCCAATAGTATTATTAGCCGAATCCGGTGATAATTCACCATATGGGCTTTTCTGACTTGTTCTCATGTGTTTTACAGCCCCCCCTCCTGTCAGGTCAATAAATTCCGCAATGGGATAGTTCAAAATCGCTTCCGCATGTGTAATTCGACCTTTGTTATTCGTTATCGCCTCATTATTATCATACTTATTAGAAACATTATTCTGGCTCAGATTCACATTCAGATTACCTTTATTAAAAACAAATCGGTTTCCTAACCCAATGAGAACTGCCGTTTTGTTATAGGTATAATTGTCAGCATCTTCAAATGCGCCGTTATCTAAAGCTGCTTCATTCAGGTTATATTGAAGATTCCCTTTTACTGACCACCTGGAAGTTAAAAACTGCCTGACATTCAATCCGGCTGATTTTTGATGAAAATCATCACTGTCAAAAGGCGTCGAACTGCTGGTTGAGCGTCTTGCTGCAGTAGAAAAACCTTTCGAATCCAGGTTCGATGCATTAAAAGCAATTGCAGTTTTTTTTATTTGAGCGCTTGCACCCACAGCTTCCTTAAAAGTTTTATATGTTCCGCCGGTAAAGAGAATATTTGCTGACGGCTTTCCGGATCCTTGTTTTGTTATAATATTGATCACCCCG
>DASWTL010000339.1:0-18331 GCA_036402155.1 Sphingobacteriaceae bacterium
GCACGGTTAGTTAAAACTTCTGCCATTTCTTCATCAATCCACCTGGCTTTGTTTCCACCGCTCATCCAGCCAATCCTGCTGACACCATTTATTATAGTTCCATCATGTCCGTTAGAATATTTCATCTTTAATAAATCCGGATTCTCCTTACCTGTAGTTTCATTTCCTATCTTTTCTTTATATGAAGTAGAAATAGGATCTGCCGGATCAAGGTCAACAATGCGATGGTTTTCGAGATACACGCATGGCACACGGTCTCCCGTTGCAGGTAAAATAAAAGAATAATTAAATCCGATTTCCAGAGGGCCGGGTTTAATTTCAGCATTCCAATCAGGGCCACCTTTTGGACCTAAGCCCAAATGCCATTTGCCAACAACCGCGGTATGATATCCGGCTTTCTGCAACATTCCCGGAAGTGTTTCTGTATCCGTTGGAATAATTAATGCGGCATCGCCGGGAGCAATACCAGTACCTGATTTCCTCCATGCATATTTTCCTGTAAGCAGGGAAAAACGAGAGGGGGTACAGGTTGCGGAAGTGGCGTATGCATTAGTAAAACGTAATCCCTGAGCCGCTATCCGGTCGATGTTTGGAGTGTTAATTTTGGCAGCCCCATTAGCACTGATATCTCCATAACCCAGGTCATCGGTATAAATAATAATAATGTTTGGCTTTGTGTCATTTCGTTGCTGACAGATACTTGTCAGGCTATATAATAAGGTAAAAATCAAAACGACACTAATTTTCTTTTTCAACATATTTTTATGGGTTAATGATCAAAATACAGTTTTAAGGGCGTTTAATGCGAATATTTCACACCAATTACAATTTTTTGATTAACTTTATAGTTATTCATTTATGATTATGTACAAAGGATTGGTTATCGCCGTTTCATCATTCATATTAACTATCAGCTGTACACAGCCGGCTAAAAAGCCTGTAACCAATGCCGGTACGCAGACTACGATTAACCGTAAAGGTTCTGCCTGTTGTGTAAATAAAGTACCTTCACGATTTGCCATTGTTAAAAAAGATAGTGTGTCTTTGAAAAAAGCGAATTAGTAGTCAAATCAATTTTACATAAACTTATCTACCTCCCGGTAAGCATTAATTAATGCCACCTCTCCTTCTTTTCCTTTTAAGGAATTACCGTGTTCCATACCTAAAACCCCTCTGTAACCCTTTTTATAGATATTCCTCAGAATATTTTTATAGTTAATTTCACCTGTTGTAGGCTCCTTCCTGCCGGGATTGTCACCGATCTGGAAATAAGCTATTTCATCCCAGCATTTATTCATTGTTAAGATCAAGTTTCCTTCGTTGCGCTGCATGTGATAAATATCATACAGGATTTTACAAGACGGACTATTGACGCCTTTACAGATCAGATAGGTTTGATCGGCGTTTTGAAGAAAGAGATTGGGACTATCACTAAGAGGTTCTAAAACCATAATGATATTAGGAGGTTCGAGTATTTCCGCTCCCAGGCGCAATGCTTCGATCACATTTGCCGTTTGAATACCGATTGGGAGACTACGTTCAAAGTCGCCGGGAACAACCGTAACCCATTTTGCATTAACCCGCTTGGCCACATTCACCGCTTCACGGCACCCTTTCAAAAATATATCGATGTATTCACGCTTACCTGCTGCCAGCGAATTAGCAGAATTTCCTCCTTTGTCCACCACAAATACCCCCATCGTCATTCCCAGCTTTGCCAGTAAATTACCGATCTTTTCCTGTTCAGCAACTGTTCGCGCCATTAAACCGTTATCTTCCAAACTCCGGAAACCCTGATCATGCATAAATTTAATCTGGTCAAGCATGTCTTTGCCGGCATGATTTGCAAACATACCCGCGTGAGGTGCATAATTTAAATTAAATGTTTTTTCAGGTTTGCTTTCATTTCTACCGGATGCTGCCATCACCGAATTTCCAGCTGTTACAGTAAGCCCCAGAAGGAAACTGTTTTTTATGAATTCGCTTCGTTTCATATTTAAAGTTAGGTTACGTTTTTCTTATTTCATAAATTTATAAAAGCCTGCCGACGCCGTATCTGCTACCAGGCCATTGTCTTTCCTGTAAATAAAATGCGCTTCAATTTTCTTATGACTTTTAACGAATGACATCGCTTTTTTCAAGCCCATTCCCATTAATGCATTATCATAACCGTCGGCAGTCATTGCATCTTTTGCCAGCACAGTAACGCTGATTAGTTCATTTTGAATCGGATACCCGGTTTGGGGATCTATCAGGTGCGAGATCTTTTTGCTGCCACTCTGATGATATTTACGATAATTCCCGGATGTTGTAATAGCCCCCTGGGGTAATTGAATAAGCTTTTGAACGGGAGACTGACCGGGTTCATCCGGGGGGCTTTCTATCCCGATGGTCATATATCCGCCATGGGGTTTTCTGCCCTTTACACGTATTTCACCGCCAATTTCAACCAGATAGTTTTGAATGCCTTTGCTCTCCAGAAAATTGGCAAGAATATCTACTGAATAACCTTGCCCAATTCCATTTACATCAACCTGTATGCAGGGTTTATCTTTTAACAGCAAGCCTCTCTTCAACTGTACTTTATCTGACCCAATGCAGGTTAGTAAACTTTTAATTGCGCCTGGATCAGGGAATGCAGAAACAGGCTTTACACCGAAGCCCCAGGCCTGAACCAGTGGTTTTATCGTAATATCAAAAGCGCCTCGGGTTTCTCTATAAATACGGAGCGCTTTTTTTACTACCTCCTTAAAATGGATATCGATCTGCAACCCTTTTTCAGAATCATTAAACCGGCTTATTAGTGAATATGGTTTATAAATGGATAGAGAGCTGTCAATTTTGATCAGAATGCTATCTGTTTGACTTTTAAAAACAACACTATCGGCTGCATAGTAAGTTACCTGGTAAGTGGTTCCCTGCGCAATGCCTGAAATACGGAATGTTTTCACATCCGGTTCATCAGTTAAAAAAGAAAAAACGGAGAGTATCCAGATAAAGCAGATCTGCATAATAATTATAAAAAAAGCGCCCTCAGGCGCTTTGAAAGTTATACAACCTTTGAAACACCCGGAATTGCATGCGGATAATTGCCGTTTGCATCGGGCAATATTTTGGGCATGGCATCCCAAGCAAACCTGTCGGGCATTAAATTGATATCAGAATTCAACGCATCATCTAACTTAACTTTGTCTCCTGAATAAGTAGCGTAGCGTCCCATAATAGCTGTCATTGTGCTTTTTGCAGCATTTTCTGCATCTGCAAACTTAAATTGCTTCTCAGCTACAGCAGCAAACAGTTCATCATGCTCTGCCTGGTATGGATTTGGATCACCTTTACCATCATAATTAAAAATAACATTCCCTTTATGATCCCATAACTTCCCGCTGTTTGAACCAAAATATGCTCTACCTTTCGTGCCCTGAAAAGTTTCGTCTATTCTGTTCTGACCACCGGTAAAATGGCGGCACTGGCTTAACAATGTTGTTCCGTCGTCGTACACAAATTCTACGGAGTGATTATCAAAGATCTCACCGGAATCTTTACCGGTACGCAGGAAGCGGCCCCCCGCTCCATAAGCCGAAACAGGATATTTATTTTTCACCCAATTAGCAACATCAATATTATGAACATGCTGTTCTACAATATGATCACCGCAAAGCCAGTTGAAATAATACCAGTTCCTCATTTGATATTCCATCTCGTTTTGATCAGGCTGACGAGGATTTACCCAAACACCACCACTGTTCCAATAAACCTGACCAGAAACAACATCACCAATTTCACCATTATGGATACGTTTAACCGTTTCGATATAGCTTTTCTGATAGTGACGTTGTAAACCTACTACGACATTCAGTTTCTTGCGTTTAGCCTCTTCCGCCGCTGCCAGTACTTTCCGGATACCAGGAGAATCGACAGCAACCGGTTTTTCCATAAAAACCTGCTTATTCTGACGTACTGCTTCCTCAAAATGAATGGGCCTGAATCCGGGCGGCGTGGCAAGCAGTACTACATCCGCATCTTCCATTGCATGTTTATATCCGTCAAATCCAACAAACTTTTTATTATCAGGCACTGCTATTTTCTCTGCACCATACTTGGTAAACAAGGCTTTGTAAGCTTTGTCCAGCTTGTCACTAAACGCATCTGCCATGGCAACCACCTTCACATTGTATTTAGTACTTAATGCCTGAAAAGCTGCCCCTGTCCCCCGGTTACCACAACCTATTAAAGCAATTTTAATGGTATCAGAACCCGCTGCATAAGCTCCGGTTAGCGGAAGACCGCTTAGTAATGCGCCTCCGGTAAGGATCGCTGAAGTTTTAATAAAATCTCTTCTGTTGTTTTTATCAACTTTACGTTTCATTTTATGCTTTTAATTCGTTAAAAATCAGGTATTGGTTCGCGATTGTAATACGCTTCAATTTCTTGTTTGGTTGGTGGATTCAAAGGCCGCACCAGGCGCAATCCTACAAATGTAGCTTCGGTAAACCACCAGTTGCTTTTAGGCATTTGAGGATCAATTCTTTTCCATTCCGGGTCAGAGGCTCTGCGGCTGGCCGAACGCAGGTCTGCTGCATCATCTTCGTATGATCCTCCTCGAACCACATGCGGGTATAATGTAGTTGGTTCTGCAACAGGATCTACAGCTGTTTTATTTTTAAACTGACTGTAAAAGTCTGGAATATACTGATCAATTGTCCATTCAGCAACATTTCCATGCATATCATAGAGTCCCCAGGGGTTGGGTTTTTTATTTCCTACAGGATGAGTTTTCTTATCGCTATTGGCTTTATACCAGGCGTATTCGGCGATATCCGAATTTTTGCCCGAGTATGGAGTTTCTGTGCCTGCACGGCAAGCATATTCCCATTCGGCTTCTGTAGGAAGCCTGTAAAAAATACCTGTTCTGCTATAGATCCATTTACAGAACTGAATAGCGGCATATTGAGTCATGCCAATAGCCGGAAAACCTTCCTTTCCCATCCCAAATGTCATATCCAGATATGGTTTTGTTGGTCGGGTGATAGCATCTACTTCTGGCCGGATGGGCTCAACACTGCGTCGTGCTTCAAAATTCTTATAAACAAAAGGCTCAAACAGATCCCAGGTAACTTCGTATTTTCCTATCCAGAAAGGGCTTAACTTAACCATGTGCTGCGGCCCCTCATCAGGCTTGCGACCAGTCTCATTTTCCGGACTTCCCATCTTAAATTCTCCGCCGGGTATTGCCACCATATCAAACTTCAAATCGGTACCGGTTAATGCCTGTGTATATGTTTTAAAATCTTTATTCTGAGAGAATAGTAACAGCGGCGCTAATAACAAGCCCGCAATTGTTGCTGTAAATTTCAATTTATTTGTCCCCATTAAACATCATCAGAGTTCCCTCTGCATTACATTTCATTAAAATAATTAAGCTTTAAATATCATCAATTTAGATGAGAAATACAGAATAAATTTCACCGATAAATGCGAAACAAGCATATTGATAAAGATGGGAAAACAGAAATACATTCTGTTATAATACTGATATTATTTTCCTTTTCACCCCAGCCGATCAGTAAAGATTTATCTTTACTAACGTTAATCTCTTCGAAATATAGCTGCCGGAACCGGTTGTTTTGCTATTCCGGGTCCTTCCCATTTAAAGTCCAGCAGTGGACTTCCCTTGGGTTTCGTTTTATAATAAACCCTGAAAGGATGCAGGCCGGCTTTTAGCAATATTTTTCCTTGCCGCTCTTCATTGCCCTTGTACCCAAAATCAGCATCAATAACCAGTGCATCATGAATCCGCAACAATGCTCCCCCATCTGCATTCAGATAAAAAGTGTAAGAACCATCAGCCGGAATTTGTAAATACCCTTCAAAAAAACATACCGACTTTCCAGCCATGTCCTTGAGATTAACTGAAGGCCGGTTTGTTTGTCCGGATGCTGCAGGTACTAAACTAGAAACATCAGGTATCCAATTAAAATTACCCGAATATGCTTTCCAAAACACGCCTGCATTTGTTGTCTTTTTGGCTATTGGAGATACAAATTCATTATCATAGGGTCTTGATGCAGTAGTATCTGGCCTGCGCAGCTGAAGAACACGTTCTTTCATTTGCTTTTGCACATCAGCCATTCCGGTTTCATTGGCAAGATTTTTAGTCTGACGAGGATCTTTAGCGACATCATATATCTCAAAATTATCCGCATGAGATTTAATATCATAACGCACACCGATCAGATTATCAATACCGATCATTTGCATCTGGTTTCGTTTTCTGTTTTGGTGTTTCAGGTCAAACTCTTTAAGATCGGGCGTTTTGCCATTATTAAAATATTCTATATAAACTTTGCTTTTTCTTTGAGTACCAGACTTGTTACTAAGAGCGGGGAACAATGAAACCCCATCTGTACGTGCAGGAGCAGCAACACCGGCAATATCCGTAAATGTTGGAAGCCAGTCATAAGACATATTGGGTGTTTTTATCTTATGCCCTGCCGGTATATGCCCGGGCCAGAATGCAATTGTCGGCATACGTACCCCCCCTTCCAGTACATCCCTTTTCACACCATCAAAAGGGCCAAAACTGTTAAAGAAATCGGGCAGGTTCTCAGCATAAGTTTTAGGCAGGTATGATTCCAGAGACGGGCCATTATCTGATGTGAACACAATCATGGTATTTGAATCGATATTCAAATCTTTCAGAAGGGCGACGATATCTCCTACACCGCTATCTATTCTTCTTACGGAAGTGGCGTATCGTTTATACACCTCGGGCCATGGTTTTTCAGGTGTAGATGGGTTATTGTCGTCATCATAAACGGCATTAGCATAATCAGGGTGTATCCATGAATCAACTTTCCCTGTTGCCGTATTGATCATATGGCCAGCAGTGCCCAGCCATTGCAACCCGCCCTTTAATCCGCCGCCCTGAGGATAGGCCTGAGTAGGAAGTTCAAGCACGGCATGAGGGGTATCATAAGCCAGATACATAAAAAATGGCGACTTTGCTTGTTTTCCCTTTTTATGGTCCATTATCCATTTTTTGGCGGCTGCAGTCCATAAATCACCGGTATAGCATTTATCCAACCCATCAACGGTATCCCTGTTTTCCCAGACCTTTTTAGGTGATCTGTAAACACCTTCCTTTGGATAATGCTCATGTCCATCTCCATGTCGCATATATCCGAAAAAGTAATCGAATCCTCTATTTAACGGATGACTGGGCCATTGTTCTCCGTCTTTGTCCCATTTCTTATCTCCCTGCAATCCCCATTTACCAATGGCGGCCGTGGCATAACCTGATGTGTTCAGCACTGAAGCCATGGTGTGATTATTTTCGAGGGCTTTATCGAACTGGTTATCCCGAATATTGGAGTGCCCCTGACTAACGCCAAGTAACAGTGAGGCACGTGATGGCGCACATACGGGTGCAGCACAGTACTGCTGAGTAAGTTGCGCCCCCTTTACGGCTAGCCTGTCGAGATGTGGTGTAAACATCCAGGGCTCGCTTCTGTTATTGTTTTTTTCACGAAGCTTTTGATAAAAAACCCCAACATCACCATAACCCAGGTCATCAGTAAGTATAAAAATGATATTTGGCTGTTTTGCTGAACGGGGCTTTACTTTCTGAGCCTGCAGATCTATAGGATTCACAATCCCACATAAAACCGTTATCCAAACAATTACATTTGTACGCATTTTTGATATATTATTTAGTAGACCTCTAAACTACCGTTTTGCTTCGACTTAAGCAATCGGGATCAGGATAGAGTTAACGCGTTAAAAATGGGATATTGGAGTTATCCGGAAAAGAAAAGGCCAGTATGCAATACCAGCCATGTATTTACTTAATCTCACAAAGCAAAACGGCCTTCCCAGTATATTAGGAAGGCCGTTTTGACAAAATCTTAATAATTAGGATTTTGGACCAGACTTGGATTTAAATCCATTTCAGTTAACGGAATTGGCCAAAAATAATCACGTGCCGGATTAAAAGTTCTCACCTCGATCTGGCTGCCATTGTAAGTACGTATTGGTGCGTTTAATACCACTTCGGCAGTTTTCCAGCGGCGGATGTCATTATAATAAGTTCCTTCACCGGCAAATTCAATTCTGCGCTCATGACGGATGATATCCCTCATCTGCTCCTTTGTATGAAGAACCGGTGTAGGAAGTATTGCCGGCATGTTGACACTTGCGCGTTGCCTTACTTTATTTAAGGCAGCATATACTTCTGTAGATGGACCCGAGAATTCATTTAATGCTTCGGCGTACATTAACAAAATATCGGCATAGCGCAATACTATATAATTGGTTTCCGACTGGCCTGATTTCAGGTCGGACATACCAGCAGGTGCCGGTCCCCTGTCATAAATTGTATATTTTTTCATACCGAAACCTGTTACAGCAAAGCGTTGCTCATCTACAATCTGCTCCATTAACATATCGCCAGGATAAAAAATGGTTCCATATAACCGAGGGTCACGATTTGCATAAGGGTTGTTCTGGTCATATCCAGAAAGAGGATCTAATATTGGCCGGCCATTCTTCATATCATAGGCCTGAGCCAGTCCAAGTACAGGGGCATTGGTATTATATTGCTTTCCTATCAGGTCAAACGAAGTTCCAAGACCCGGGAAAATATACTGCACATCAAAGATCACCTCCTTATTATTTTCATTTTGCGGCAGAAATAATGCGCGATAATCATCAAATAAGCCATAGCCTGTTCCGGGCAGATCGATCACTGCTTTAGCAGCATCAGCGGCAGCTTTCCATTTGTTTAAATCATTTGAAGAATTAAATAAAGGACTTGCTTCATACAATAGTACTCGTGCTTTTAATGCCAGGGCAGCTCCTTTTGTAGCACGACCTACATCACCGCCCGTATATTTTTTTGCGGGAAGCACAGCAGCTGCTTCATCCAGGTCCTTAATAATTTGTGCCACTACCTGCTCGCGGGGGGTACGCGGAAGATCTGCTTGTGTATCAAGATCGGGTTCATCCAAAACGAGCGGTACCCCGCCATAATAATTCTCGAGCATAAAATAGTACAGCCCACGTAAAAACAGGGCTTCACCCTTCATTCTGCTTTTTGTAGCTGCGCTCATTTCAACTTTGTCAACATTTGCCAGAAAGGTATTACAGCGGCCTATACCTACATAACTGTCGTGCCAACGCTGCGAAATGATACCACCATTGCTTGATTGCTGGCGGCCTTCGGCAATTAAGTTAAAACCCATTGCGTTACTATAATTATAAGCATTTGGGGTTGCGGTTTCTTCCCAAAGCGGAGTTGCCTCACCGCCAAATAGACCATCTGCTGTAAGTGGGTTGTAGCAGCCTGATAATGCAGCCTTAACCGCAGCTTCCGACTCCCAGAAATTGTCTTCATTATATTTGCCGGTTGGTTCTGTATCCAATAATTCTTTTTTACAACTGCTTGCAGCCATAAACACTAGAAGGAGCCCGGTTATAATAGTTATATTTCTCATATCGACTTTTCTTAATAAATTAAAATGTAACATTGATTCCTCCATTAACTGTTTTTAACATGGGATAATGGTAAATCGTGTTTGCATTGACAATTGATTCAGGATCAAATCCTTTGTATTTTGAGAAAGTAAGAATGTTTTGTGCATTAATATATAATGATGCTTTCCCAATTTTTACACTTGACAACCATTTTGATGGAAGAGCATAGCTTAACTGAATATTTTTCATCCTTAGGTAAGCGCCTTCCTGCATCCAGAAATCTGAGGGTGTATAATTGTCACTATCAACATTACTTGGGGTAACTTGTGGAAGCCGCGCATTTGGCCTCTCCGGGGTCCAGGAGTCGGTTACCCACTCCCATGTGGCATTTGCGCCATTGTTGAACGGAAATGAAAGGTTTGCTGTCGGATAAACTTTTAACCCGGCTACTCCCTGGAAGAAGGTATTTAAGGAAAATCCTTTATAACCAAAATCCAGTCCGAAACCGAATGTATATTTCGGAATTTGAGTTGAAGTGGAAATAATTACCCGATCCTCGCTATTTACCTTATTATCTCCATTCACATCGCGGTACTTTAAATCGCCGGCAGTAGTTGTGGAACTTTGAAAAGGGCTATTTGCCACTTCATCATTACTTTGAAAAATGCCGATCGCATCATAAATAAAATATGAATTAACAGGATAACCTTCCCGGGTAACAGTAGAAAGATTGGTATCAAAACCATATAAAATCTCACCATTCAAATCCACCACCTCATTCTTATTATAAGAGATATTGCCATTGAAAGCATAATTAAAATCCCCGATATTATTTCGATAACCCAGCGTGAACTCTACCCCTGTATTCTGCATGGTACCAATGTTCTTTTTTGGCCCTGAAAGACCGCCGATCTGGTCAGGAATATTTACCGTGCGAAGAATATCAGTGGTATATTTTTTATACGCATCCACACTAAAACTAACACGGTTTTTCAGCAGATTGGCATCCAGGCCAAGGTTATACGCTGTTGTTGTCTCCCATGAAATATTGGGGTCGCTATAAGCTGTTGCTGCTGCTCCTGATGACAAGGCACCTCCAAAACTATAATCCTGACCCAGATTTATTGAATTTTGATAGCTATATAGTGCGACAGCCTGATTCCCCAGCTTGCCATAGGAAGCGCGTAATTTTAATAGGTCGATTACATTCGTCAAATGAAAGAATGGTTCTTTATCGATTCTCCATCCGGCTGATACAGACGGAAAGAAACCCCAGCGGTTTCCGCTTGCGAAACGAGAAGACCCATCGTACCGAAATGTTGCTTCAAGGAGATATTTCTCGTTGAAATCATAATTTAACCTCCCAAAATAGGATATAAGTACATCCTCTTCAGACCCACCGCTGATATATCCCTCATAAGGAAGTGAGCCCGCACTAATGGCAGGAAGCGTTGCATCAAGGTAACCATAAGAGCCTGTGGAGAATGACCTGCTGTCAAAATTGTCATAACTACCGCCAAGCATAATACCTACGTTATGCTGCTTTGCAAATGTTTTATCCCAGTTCAGTGTATTATAAAAATGAAGATTTAAATCATTATCGTCCATCGCCCGGGAACGTGGTGCAGTAGATGGACTATTCCAGTTAGTAGCTTTTCCAGTTTTAGGATTATAATGTTTTACCTGGGGAGTAAAGTTCTCTAATAATCCGTCATACTTATCTGCTCCTAATTTAGCCCGATAGGTAATATTAAAAGGTAATTTGTAATCTGCAAAGGCTGTGGCCAGAAAACGATTGACTATTTTTTTACTAAACCCGGTTTCAGCAATCATGCGTGGGTTTTCCCAGTTGTTCCTCCCCGGAGTACGCAGCCAGGAATTCCCATAGCGTCCGTCAGGTAATGTATCCGTAAGAATAGGCAACGTCCGGCTTAAATAATTCCAGAAACTGTTATAATAAGGTTGATTGTAGTGACGGAAATAGCCATCGAAGGTTACACCTGCATTTAACCGTTTGTTCACTTTCATATTGGCATTTAAACCGAGCGAGTATTTCTTTTCCTGATCGTTGGGGCCGATGATAATACCGGTTCGGTCTAAGTAACCTAATGAAAGGCGGTATTGATAGTTATCTGTACTTCCTGAAACGCTGACATCATGTTTTTGTATCTTACCATTATCAAGAGCAATATCAAACCAGTTGCTGGTTGGATAAATAAACTTATCGGTTTTCATTCCCTGCTCATATTCGGTAATTTCTGCAGCAGAATAATCGTGTACCTTGCCAATGTTTGTCAGAGCCAGGTTCTTCAGGTTCATATACACGATGGGGTCCCAGATCGCATCCGGCATTGTTGTAGGATTCTGAATACCGGTATAATAATTATAATTTACTTTAGATGCACCTTTCCCGGTTTTTGTAGTTATCAGAATAACTCCGTTAGCAGCTCTTGATCCATAAATGGCCGCAGAAGCGTCTTTAAGTACCGAAATAGTTTCAATATCCGCTGGATTTAATTCATCCATTGAATATTCAATACCATCAACCAAAACTAACGGATTGTTATTATTTAACGTTCCCATTCCGCGAATACGGATTGTAGAACGGTCTACCCCAGGCTGACTATTACCAAGATTAACAAACAGTCCGGATGTTCCGTGAAGCGCATTACTGGCATTGGTAAGCGGCTGCCCCTCTTTATCACTCATATCCAGGGTACTTACTGCTCCGGTAAGATTCACCTTTTTCTGTGTTCCATATCCTACCACAACCACCTCCTCAAGCGTTTCAGAGTCCTCTTCCAGTGTAACATTGATTTCTCTGCGGCTATTAACCGGAATTTCCAGGGTTTTATAACCAATGAATGAGAATACCAGAATTGCATTCTCATCTTTTACAGAAAGCCTGAAGCCTCCGTTTATATCAGTTGCTGTTCCATTAGAAGTTCCTTTTTCTTTCACAGAAACTCCTGGTAAAGACACACCTCCCTTATCTCTGACCTGCCCGGAAACAGGAAAGCTTTTAATATAATACGAACTTACTAACCTATCTGTGGGCTCTTTTCTGGCTTTTCCCAGAATCACCCGGTCTTTGACTACTTCATAATCTATCCCGTTAGATCTTAATAATTGATCAAACACATTCTTTAATGTTTCATCTTTCACGTCTACAGATACCTTTTGCTCCGTATTTATTGAATTCCTGCTATATATAAAACGGATATCGTTTTGCTTTTTAAAGTAATCAAGAGCATTAGCAAGACTCACATCTTTTAAGGAAACACTTACTGTTTTATCCAATATCTCCTGCCCGCTGAGAGCATTGGAGTAGGCCATACTGGTCAGCGTTAGCATAATAAATATCTGGCTAAATGTAATCTTCATGATTTGACCCCATGTTATAGGTTTTCGTAATAATAATTTCATAAATTTGATTTGTTTCAGGTTAAAAAATGAGACAATAGACGCCCGGTTTACCAATTTGGTAGTCCATGCAAGGGCTTTTAAGACTTAGGAGTGGTGCAACACTTCTAAGTTTTTTTTTAATGATTTGGTTTAATTATAACTGTACTTTCATTAGCGATTTTTTAAGTTTACAATATGTTATTTTAACAGAATGATATCCTCATCCTTAATTTCATAATTGACATTTAAAGACTTTTTCAGTGCGTTAAGCACTTCCGGAAGATTAAATCCCTCGAAATCAGCGGTAAGAATATAATTATTTAGCTCCTCATTATTCACCCTTATCCTGGTATTATAATTAGAATTAAGGACAGGAATAATGGCCTTAAGAGGAAGACTGTCAAATGATAGATTCACGCGATGCCAGATATTCACCGATGATTTCTTAGTCTCTTTTTGAGGCTTCAACTTTGGCTGATTAGCTACATACATAACTTTTTGATCCGGATATAGCATAACCTCATTTTTATCCGATGGCAGGATACTATTTTTATTTTGTTCCTTAATACGTACGGAAACCTTTCCTGTAACTACCGACACTTCTGCTGATTTGCCGCCGTCTATATCACGTACACGGAAACTGGTACCCAAAACTTTAGTAATAATTGAGTTGCTATGGATAACAAAGGGTTTTTCACGGTTTTTACTTACTTCAAAAAAACATTCGCCCGACATGGCTACAAGTCTTAAATCACCATCGAATACTTTAGGATAACTTATTTGCGCACCGGGACTAAGCCAAACAGTACTATTGTCAGGAAGAACAGCTTTGTAGATAACCCTGGTTTTATTTTTTATTTTAATATGTTGCTTGATGACTGTAGAAATTTTTTCATTCTTTAATGTTACTCCCTGATTCTGAAGAACAAAAAGGCTGAAAACTATTAAGACTACAGCAGCAATACTGGCAGCGGTATACAGAAGCTTTGAACCCGCAAAGCGCCATTTAGGAGCCTGGAGTCGCGATTCATTTATATCAGCAGTAATCCGGTTGTATAAATCATTCTCTATATCCTGTTCTTCGGATACGCTTATATGAGAAACATAATCAGATTCGTTTTCAAAGGAATCATACCATTCTTTAACCAGAGCAATTTCTTCTGCAGTACATTCTCCACTTATGTACTTCTCAAGCAACTCAATAGATATTGGTTTTCTCATCAGAATTAATTATTTATTAGTTTACACGCCTTCCTAAACGTGTTTTATTGGCCTCATCCCTACCCCTTCTCTGAAAAGAAAAGGATTGATGAATCATTAAAAATGTCGGCACTTCATACTGGCTCCTGCGAAAGGGCATTCTGCACGAAATATAATCCGGTTATATAAGGATGACGTATACAACCAATTAATCCCCTACACTGGATGAAAAGAAATTATTTTATAAGTAGAAGAATAAAAAGAAACAGATAATTATTGAGACTTACCCGAAGTCTGTTAAGAGCTTTAGTGAGGTGATTTTCAACCGTTTTTTCCGAAATTCCTAAATGAAGTGCTATTTCTTTATTAGATTTATTCTCTTTTCGGCTTAGTTCATAAACTGAGCGGCATTTATCGGGCAATTGTAGTACCTCTTTTTCAATGGTATGCGATAATTCTTTAAGATTGTAAGTTTCTTCTGTGGAATTATCCGAAGGTACACAAGAAGCTTTAAATGCATCCCTGTATTTTTGTCGTACCAATTCTTTTCTATAGCAATCTATGATATAGTGACTTACTGAAGAATAGAAATAACCACTCAGAGAAGTACGTAATTGTAATGCTTGTCTTTTAGACCATAATGTCACAAAAAGCTCCTGCACAATTTCTTCTGAAAGTTCCTTGCTCTTTAATCGTTTATACGCGGCTCCATATACTTTTTTCCAGTATCGCTTATAAATCTCCTTGAAAGCATATACATCATCCTTCTTAAGCAATTCTAACAAATCATTATCACTGACTTCTTTGAAATCGGTCATATCTGAAAAAGAGTTTGTTTGGGGAGTTTGATTAATTCTTACTAAAATCAAAAAAAACATCCAGAATTCAAAATACTGAACCTGTTTCTGGCAGCAAGATGCCATATTTTTCCAATTCAAATAACGCTCCATTCAGAATTTCAGCGACAACAACAGATAAGAAATCAACCTGCACGAAAGCAGATTGATTTTCTTTCCAAAATCAGTTAATGAAACTATTAAGTTTCCATAAACCTAATTTGTAACAATTGAAATATCCTTGTTCTCACCCCTCTCAATCAACAAATTATGCGTTTTAGCCCCAAAATGCATAACATCCTGATGTAAAGCCTGTTCAAATTGGAATTTAGCCTTATCAGCTTCATTCAAACCAAGAAAACCAAGGCCAGCCATATAATGACAGTGGATAGTGTTTCGCACATTCAAATCATCTTCAAAAATTAACAGATTTGGTAGTGACACAGCAAAATAGTCAAGTTTTACCTCATCATTTAGATGTAATTGTCCAAATTCAATCAATTTTTGGAATATGCTATTCGCTTTTTCTTTTTGTCCGAGTTTTATCCATGCCAATCCCTGGTAAAATATTTTATCGGGTTGCTGATCGTTATAGAATATTGCTGCAGAAGGTTCTGACAAACCGCTACTTGCCTCCTGGAAGAACCCTTTAGCAACTTCATCCTGACCAAGTCCCTGATAGGCAGTTCCTAACCAGTAAAAGATATCATTTTCCTGCGCCCCGAATAACTTCCCTTCTCCAAGATTAACAGGATAAACCTCTGCTTTCTTCAATTTTTCAATCGCTTCATTCCATTCCTGCTTCTTAAGGTGTTTTTTAGCCATTTCTACCAGACTGTAAACATACTGTCCTGAAACCCGTCCTTCACCTCCTTCCCAGGGATGAAACTTACGGGCCATGATCAGCTCATACGCTTTTTCATGATTGCCCAGAAAATTATGTAATGCGGCATATTCCAGATACATATCATCACGTAACTCCACCAGTTCCGGGTGGGCACTAAGAAAATTCAAACGTTCTTCACTGCTTCTGTTTAACCGCTTATATAGCTGATCGAGCTCCATAAAAACCCGTGCATCCGTTTTATCCAGATCAAAGGCTTTTTCAAAACATTGAAGCGCACTTACCTGATCATTTCGTTTATTGAAATAAGCTATTCCCAGATTCCGAAAAACAGTTGGAAACGAATCATCCCTCTTAGCTGATTGCTCCCACATAGCAATGGCATCATCATACTGCCGTTTATCATACAACAAACAGCCTAAATAATAAGGCGCTTTTGCATCTGCTGAATTAAATTCTATTGCCAGCTTCAGAACATTGACATCTTCAATCCGGTTCGGGAAGCATAAGTCCGGATTAGCCTGTGATGCTTTCTCGAAAAAAGATAAAGCTGCGGTCTTATTCCCGGCTTTATAATTAAACCATCCAAGATAATAAAAAACCATTGGGTAGGTTTCCTCTTCCTTAGCCGGAAGCACCAGGCTGATCAACTCGATCGCTTCTTCAAACAACCCCGCTTCAGCGTAATCAAGTGAGTAGGCAATGAAATTATGAACATATCCTCTGGCCAGCTGAAGAAGTTTATTTAAACTATTAATCGATTCTGCCTGATTGCAAAGTTCTTTATATAATTTACTTTGTTCAAAATAAATGGAAAGATTAAACAGATCCCTGGTTAAACCTTCCTTACATTTTAAGAGCGCTTCTTCATATCGCTTTAGCTTACGCAGGATAGAAACCTCCAATGCCCGCGCGCTGCTGTTTCTGGAATTGCGGTCTACAGCCCACTGAATATGTTCCAGAGCCTGCACAAAATCACCGCGATGAACATCGATCTGGGCAATAAAGAAATATCCACTGTCCTGCCATGCACTGCTCCATGTAGATTTATAGAAAGCTTCGTAAGCCTCATCTGTTCTGCCCTGCATTTTTAGACACAGGCCCAAATTATAATAAGGCTCACCGTCATATGGGTTTGGATTCCGCTGAATCAACGTTTCAACAGCTTTTCGGAAATAAGGTTCACTCTTTTCAAACTGCCCTCTTCTTAAATACCATTTGCCTAAGGCATTGTTATTTCGGACATCTTTTGGATCCCGGCGCAATGCCTCTTCATAATAATCAACCGGATTATACGTAGCATGACGGTATTGTTCAAGGTGCCTGCCGGTGAGAAAAAGCTGCTCTGTTGAATCCACATCTTTAGGATCCAATGCCTCTTTTGCAGGCTCAGGAATATCGTTTTTTCGATTTTTTGCAGGCTCGTAGCGTATTAATTCAAAGCCCGCAGAATCTTTAACAATTACAAGAATATCGTCATGAGTTGCACTTTTATTTAGCCCAATCTCCTTTTTATAGATATCTCTCGGAGAAATATCAAACGTTTCGGTATAAATTGACTCTCCCGCTAAGTATATCTCTGCAGTAATTGCTTTTTGTTCTGATGTGCCAAATATTTTAAGATTAACTTTTCGATTTTCCAGATCAACATATACCAGGACATCCTTCGTGGCATTTTTTACCACGCCAAGTTCACGGTAGGGCATGAAATATTGTGTAAACGACTTTTCTTCGAACGGCATTAACCAGCTGAAATCAGGCTGATTATCAGTAAATACCCCAGTCATTAACTCAATATACGGACCATCTTCATCGGTCAGGTTTCTATCCCACGCCCTTCCAAAGTCACTGTGTCCCCATGTCCATTGTTTTTTACCGGGAGATACATGGTGATTAGCCACATGCAATAAGCCAGCCTGGGAATCATTCTCGTACCCCCCAACAAAGTTATAATCAGACTGGATAGCCATGTACGAAGTTGGAACAGGAATATTTTTATACCAGGATATGTCTGTACCGGGCGAATAATCTACTTTATAATAGGTACCTGTTGCAATGGGAAATGTAGAAACATCCCGTTTTCCATGATCGAAAACGGCATTTACATCCGGAGGAAAAACCGATTGATAATAATCATTAACTTTTACTGCCGGATTTGCCCACCATAAGAATGTTTGAGGCAAACTGCTTCGATTAAACAATTTAGCTTTAATTTCCAGGTATGCTTTACCTGGATGCAGTGTAAAGCCAGCCATGCCCTTGGTATGAAACATTCTTTCAACTTCATTCACCCAAACCGTTTTGCTACCGTCTGCATTTTCTTCAATGGTATAATCAACAGGTTGAAATGTGCTTGGGCGATGATGCTGCGGCCAGTTAAACTCAATTCCGCCTGAGATCCATGGACCGCATAAACCTACCAGCGCAGGCTTAATCACCTGGTTATAATAAATAAAATGACGTTCCCGAATTTTATCATAAGCCATCTGAACCCTTCCGCCAAGTTCCGGCAAGATCAATATCTTGATGAATTCATTTTCAAGAAATAAACCGGTATACTCTTTATATTTCT
>DASWTL010000340.1:0-1590 GCA_036402155.1 Sphingobacteriaceae bacterium
CCGGAGCAACCGATCGCTGAGCAAGCGCGATTTCAGATAACAACAAACACTTCATATGAAGAGCGAGGTTTTTACTTTGATTGACATACTGGGAACTGCAGCATTCAGCATTTCCGGCGTATTTGCAGCGATGGAAAAGAAGCTTGATATTTTTGGGATTTTCATCATCGCGTTTATTACCGCGGTAGGAGGGGGAACGATCCGTGATGTGATCATTGGTGATCTTCCGGTAGCCTGGATGCGATCCGGTAATTACAGCATTGTAATTTTTATCAGCGCCGGTTTAGCCATTCTGTTCTATAGAATAATTAAAGACTACGAGAAGATCTTATTGGTGTTTGATTCAATAGGTCTTGGTTTTTTTACAGTGTTGGGTATACAAAAAGCAATTGAATTTAATTTTTCCGCCGGGTTGTGTATCGCTCTTGGAACAATTACTGCCTGTTTTGGTGGGTTGATAAGAGATATTACATTAAACCAGATCCCTCACATCTTCCATAAGGAAATTTATGCTACGGCCTGTATTTTTGGCGGTATACTATATTTTGTTCTCCTTAAAACAAATTTACCGGCGGTTGCCATCGACGCGATTTGTATTTCGGTAATTGTCGTCATTCGCTTACTGGCAGTAAGATCCAATTGGAGCCTGCCCGTTATTCAACTCTCTGATAAGAAAAGCTAACGCAACATTTTAACCATCTCTTAAATCTTTAAACCAATTTCATTCAATATCTTTTTGTAAGTTTGAATAAATGCCAGGTAAATCAGTACATATCAATTCAGCTCATGCTCCAAGGCATGTCATTGTTGACATGAGTGATTGTTATACCTGGTCATTTCCTGAGTTTGTACCGTTTTGCCTGCACCTTTATTACTTCTCCAGCTTTAAAGACTTTAAAACGTTAACCCAGGCCTGACCTTTCAGAAGGCTTGGGATGTTCATTGGGTAATTAACTACTTTATTTAACGCTTTAAATAGATTGCTATGCCACAGAATCAAAAGAAGGGTTCAGTAGCGGGATCTCTCATAATACTACTTGTATTTATAAATGCTGTTGTGTTACAGCAAGGTTTAATTGATCATACTGAATGGTATGCTTTGTTGTACGTGTCGATTCCTTTACTGTTTTTATCAATTCTTGCACTCGCAAAAACTCATTTAAACAAATAATCATGCAAAAGTCGAGAAACAGTCTGGTGCTCAGGAAGGATGATTATGAACTGATACAATCCTTTTTAAGAAGTAATTATCACAGCCATTCAATAGATAGTAAAAACGCTGAGGAGTTGAAGCTCGAGCTGAAGAAAGCAAAACTGGTGAATGCAGATAAGTTCCCGGCTGACGCTGTAGGACTTAATTCAAAAGTTAAGATCAAAGAAGATTCGAACGAAAGAATAACTGAACTGATCCTGGTTACGCCGGACAAGGCAGATATTAAAGAAGGAAAGATCTCTGTTTTAGCTCCGATCGGTACCGCGCTCATTGGCTTTCGACAGGGTCAAAAGGTAAAATGGCAGGTGCCATCAGGAAGGAAGATTTTTACGATAATGGAAGTTCAAAATCACAACGACTGATCTATCTATAAAGGA
>DASWTL010000341.1:0-7676 GCA_036402155.1 Sphingobacteriaceae bacterium
TCACTTCCATCTCTTTAACTATCTTCTGCTCGCCTTCTGTGGTAACGTTAGATGCTACAAAAGCTACTTTGTAAACCCCGGGCTTAGTATAATTGTAAGTGTAGGTATTCAATGCCGGGTCAATCCGCGACTTGATAGCTAAGGGCCGGTCTGGTCCTAAATCAAGATCATCAGCTACCGTAATAATTGGGGATATGGCCCAATCTTCGGTAGGAAATGCAAAATTGGTAGACCTGTTGTTGCCCCTGAACTGCACCTGAGTGGAATTACTACTTGTACGTCCTGACTCGACAGGCCCTGTATGGTATAAAGTTAGTGGAGTAGCGGATTGATCAACAAGTACAGTGTTGCCAATATCCGTTTCCTGACTGATCTTGAAGTCTCTTATTTGCCACCTGGAATAACGTAGTGCAGTAGTTTGGGCGGGCGTATCATATTTAAATGCGATATATAGTGGTTTCCCCTCTATCACCAGATCTGCAATACTAGCGTTAGTTGTTATATACTCTCCGTCTGGTATATCTTTTACAAGGCGCAGTGAAAATCTGCTGGTAATATTTTTCCAGGTAGCGGCCTCAACTGCTGTTCCATCATAATCTGTTGAAGCTACAACCGAGAGTTGATTTTCACGGATGATGGTGCCTAAACCTAGCTGCCCGTTATAGGTAAAGGACATTTTCAGATCGTTTGTTTTTAAGATCCTGCCATCCCTAAATGCATAATTATGAAGAATTTCTCCTGAATAAAAAGAAATAACATCTGCATTTCCCTGCAGATTAAACTCCACTTTTTTAACTGCATTGCCGGCACTGTCCACTCCATCTGAAACCTCATATCCGGTAATATCAAACGATGGCACATCGACGTCAAGATCTTTGCTGCATGCAAAGAAGAGCAGCAGACACGGAAGTAAGAAATAATATTTTGTTTTCATATTCTACAGGTTATTTTTTAATTACCAATACCTGGATGGAACATTACCATCCAAAGTTTTGCGTAAGCTTAGGGTTTAACATCAGTTCATGAGTTGGTATCGGTAAAAAGATATGCTTGGTATCGATATTTTCTAAAGACCCGACAATGTCTTTGGTGCCCGATGGGGCAGCGCTTGATGCTTTATAATCCATCGCCATGGCTTTTATTGAATAAACATATATTCCCCACCTGATCAAATCATATTTGCGCAGTGCTTCAAAAGCCAGTTCCCGTGAACGTTCGTCTTGTATGGTCTGAAGAAACTCAGCCTTATCAGACATTTCGTCCGCAGATAGGTCACTGATAGGATTCACTGTATTCACAGGAAATCCAAAACCACGACGGCGAACCATGTTAACATATTTAATAGCATCTGGCGTTGGCCCGTTGTTTATCTGGTTTTCGGCTTCAGCAAACATCAATAACACATCTGAATATCGAAGTAACGGAAAGTTAATTGGCGTATAACCTACTGATTTGGGAAGAAATACTTCATGTTCCCGTCTGTATTTGCCGGCAGCTCTGTTCCAAATGGCTGACGAAGCATAATTCACTTTTCGTGTTGAAGACGATGGAGAATAGTAAAAAGGTGCAATTGTCCAGTCTCTCCGAAGGTCGCCTGTTTTATGCAGTTTGTATAACCTTGCTGATGCCTGTACATTACCATTGCTTCGTCCTACAGAGTCATTGGAGGAGACTATCCCAATATAATTACCTACCATTCCAGCTTGCCTTGGCCGATCAGTACGGTTACCATAGAACTCCACTTCCCAGATAGACTCTTTAATATCATATTTATCTGCTGCATAATTAATAAACACTTGCTCGAACGATGGATTTAACTCGTGCTCCCGGGAATCAATCACTTTGAAAGCCCAGTCTCTTGCATTTTGATACTTTGAAGTATCCTTTAGAGGCTCACCTGCCCAATGAAGATAAACCCGCGCCAGTATTCCTGCCACCGCAGATTTGTTAACCCTTCCTCCAAACCCTACGGCCGTAGCAGTTGGAACAAGGTCGTATGCAGTTTCCATATCTTGAGTGATTTGGGCATACACAACTTTCGAGGAGGTGCGTGCAATCTCATTATTGTTCGGTGATTGTGTAGATGTTAATTTTAAAGGCACATCCCCCCAATTCGATACCAGAAGAAAATAATAGTACGACCTTAAAAAGAGAGTTTCTCCCCTTACAATAGCCCTCTTTTCTTCGCTCATTGAAGCTCCGTCAAGTTTCTCAAGCATCACGTTTGCCAGGTTAACACCTTCATACAACGCCCGCCACAGATCTGCTACCCTGGTTGTACTTGCATTGTATATAAACTGACCTGGAACATTACGATCAGGTCCTTTACGGTAAAACCCGTCATCGCCTTCAGTTCCCATGAAGGTAAAATAAGATGATGAATATAATGGTGCGCCATTTCGTGTATCCGACAGAATTCCGTAAATCCCAACTAGTGCACTATTTACCTGCTGCTCGTTATTATAAAAATACTCAGGTGACAAAAAATCTTCCGGCTTCGTATCCAGAAACTTGTCGCAAGAGCTTCCTCCGACAAGGGTAAATAACAGTACGAGACTATATATTTTTTTCATAATCATGTTTAATTAGAATCGTTTAAAACCTAGCTTTCAGACCAAATACAAGCGTACGCGCATGCGGATATGCTGAAAAATCAAAACCCGGGGTCAGCACTGTATTATGAACTGATACTTCGGGGTCCATACCTGAATAATCTGTCCATGTGTATAAATTTTGCGCTGCAACATTCAGACTCAATGCACTCATTTTTAGACGACTGACCACAGATTTCGGAATATTATACGACAAGGAAACTGTTTTCAGCCTCAGGTAAGAACCATCCTCCAGCGTTCTGGACGACATCACCTGAGGGCCTGCGCCTCCGGAACGAAAAAGCGTATTGCTTGGATTCTCCGGTGTCCAGCGATTAGCCCAGCTGGCATACTGGTTAAAATGATGAACATTTGTTGCATTACCTTCAAATATCAAACGATTAGCGTTCATTAACTGGTTACCGGCAGACCACTGCATCAATACATTCAGGTCAAATCCCTTGAAACTAAAGTTGTTATAAAACCCACCTGTATGGACTGGTAATGCTCTTCCTATCACCGTTTTATCGCTTGCATCTACAACACCGTCATTATTTATATCTTTATATTTAATGTCTCCGGGCTGGATTGAACTTCTTAGATCGCCGTTGGTAGGTACATTATTTTTCAATACGTATACATCCGGAGAAGGCTCGTCAAAATCGCTATACTGATAAACACCATCCCAGATAAGGCCATAAAACATAGCGGCAGGCTTACCGACTTCAGCAATATAAAGCGGTTCCTGTGCCATACGGGTTACAAAAGCAGAAATCCTGGAAAGCATATTGGTTTGATTTTCTGTCAATTCCAATATTCTGTTTTTATTGAAACTGATGTTGAAATTACTTTCCCAGCTAAAGGCCTTACTCTGGTAATTTATAGTATTTAGCGTCAATTCTATCCCCTCATTTCGAACTTTACCAATGTTTTTATAAGAACTGCTGTAACCGGTAGTATAAGGCAACTGCGCATTTAGCAGTAGATTAGAGGTGGTTTTTCTGTACCAGTCTGCTATAAAATTCACCCTGCTTTTGAATAAACTTAAATCCAAACCGATATCAGCCTGAGCGGTACTTTCCCATTTCAAATCTGAATTGCTAAGATTGTCCATATTCAGTCCCTGATACCTGGTATTGTTAAAGGAATAACTTGCCAGATCATCCTGACTTATGGACGGCAAATAAGAAAAATCTCTTACCCGGTTGTTCCCCGTTACACCATAACTGGTCCGGATCTTTGCGTCCGAAATCGCAGGAACACCCTTCATGAACTTTTCTTGTGACAAACGCCAAGCAAAAGCTGCTGAAGGGAAATATCCCCACCTATTATTCGGAGCAAACTTTGAAGATCCATCAGCGCGCATAGTTGCGGTTAACAGATACTTGGATTTGTAATTATAGTTAACCCTGCTAATGAAAGAAAGAAGTCTGTTCTCGCTGGCGTTGCTTGTGGTTTCCAAAGGCATACCCTGAGCCAGACCATTTATACCCAACTCTTCATTCATAACCTGGATAGCTGAAAAACCATCGGCTGTATTCCGAATTCCCTGAAGAGTGACTCCACCCAGAATGTTCAACCGATGTCCGCCGCTAAACCGTTTATTATAAGTAAGTGTGTTTTCATTCAGCCAGTCAAGTCTTTGACGGTTGCTTATTGAACCGTTAATTCCATTTATATTATTTGGGCGTAACGGTGTACCCCTTACTGTCATACTATTATAAAACTGATTGGTACGTATACCCACACCGTTCAGTCCACCTGTTACTTTTAACTCAAAATCTTTGGCAATATCATAAGTTACAAATGCATTTGCAGTTAAATTGTTGGTTATCCGTTCGCGCAGCGTGTTTTCTGCAGATAGTATGGGATTAATACGAAAATCATCCGCTCCATCAAGCTCTTCATCAAGTAAATCATCAATCAGATCATCGGTAGCATCATCGTTTCCGGTAATAGGTCTATACCCCCAAACAGAATAAAGCAGATATCCACTGATAGATGTCTCAGATGTGGCGGATGTACGACCAAGAATCTGGCCGAAACCTTTTTGATTGCTAAAATTTGCATTCAGACCGGCTTTTATCTTATTATTGACCGTTTGATCGATAGAGAACCTGGTTTGGTAACGGCGAAAACCTGTATTTGTGATAATTGCATCTGAATCATAGGCCGATCCGGAAATAGAATACCTTGTTTGCGGGGAACCACCTCTCAGAGCAATATTATGTATCTGTGTAAATCCCTTACCAAACAGCTGGTCCTGCCAGTCGATTCCCTTTGCATTAGCATAGGAGTCTAATGTTTTTCCGTTATCAAAATATCTCAGTTGCGTTCCAGCCAAACCATATCGCTCAACTTCATATTGAACAAACTCATAAGGAGTTAACATATCCATCATTTTGGAAGCAGACTCTGTCCCTATTGATGTATTAAAAGTAAACACAGGCTTGCCCACCTTTCCTTTCTTGGTTTCTATTACGATAACTCCATTGGCAGCCCTTGCACCATAAATAGCTGTTGCAGATGCATCTTTTAAAATATTTATAGATTCAATATCATCCGGGTTAATTCCAGCCGTTTCGGGACTTTCCATCGGAAATCCATCAATAACATATAAAGGAGAATTATCCTGGGTCAATGAGTTCGAACCGCGAATAATAATATTCATACCCTCGCCCGGTTGCCCGTCTTCGGCAGATGAAACCTGAACTCCTGCAACTCTGCCGGCAAGTGCCTTGTCAAAAGAAGCAACGGGTGCCTGTGTTATACTTGCTACATTAACTTCGCCAACAGCACCGGTAATATCCCCTCTTGCAACGGCACCATAGCCAACTACCACAACCTCATTTAGGTTCCTGGGCAATTCTTTCAGGATGACATCAATACTGGTACGATTACCAACTTCTATCTCCTGGTTCATAAAACCGACATACGAGAAAACCAGCACCGAATTTTCATCCGGAACGCTGATAACATAATTACCATTAATATCAGAAACTGTACCTGTGCCAGTTCCCTTGATCTGGATACTTACACCGGGTAATGTTTCACCGTTAGAACTGGTCACCGTTCCTCGGATATTTATGGCACGGCGTTCTGATCTTACTGGCACCGTAGTATTTCTACTTACAGCAATTGTGTTATTTTTTATCGAGAAATTAAAAGCAATACCGGGAAAGAATTTTGAAAAAACTTCATTTACGGATGCGTCTTTAAAGTTGACGTCAACAGACTGAGCCTGCTTAATTAAATCTCCGTCACAAAGAACGTTGAAACCTGTTTGACGGGTTACTTCGGTAAGGACGGTTTCAAGTGACGCATTTTTTTGTTTTAGGGAAATCCGTTGTGCAAAACTTTCAGCATTCACCTGAAATAAGGCACATGTTAAAAAAACAACAATTAGATTAATCCTCATAATAATTCTTCTTTTATCTACCTGACTGACTGCGGTTAGCAACTTTACTTTTACAGGCAATAATTTTTGCAATAAGCAAGAGCTAAACCCGCTTATCGGGGGAATATAAAATTTCATACATTTGTTAGGTTTGGGTTTTACAGCTTGTGTTAGTTAGCACATTATGTCATTTCCGCTCATGCGGAAGGTTGATCCAGGCATTAAACCAGGGGTGGGTCCAAGCACTCCTGGTTTTACCAGATCACCCTATTGTTTCGTATTTGTCATTGCATAACAATAATTCTCCTTCCTTCTATTTTAAAATGGGCAACCTTGGTTAATTCTATTAATTCGAGTATTTCGGAAATTGTATTTAAACGGGAGATGGTACCCCATACAGTCTTCCCGGGTATACCATCCTGATAAACAATATCAACGTTATACCATCTTGAGACCTTCCGCATAACACTCTCAATTGGCTCATTTCGAAATTTAAATATTCCATCTTTCCATGCTACTGCGGTCTTCGCATCTACATTAGAAACCAGTATCTCGTGTTGCTCGTTAATTTCAGACTGCTGTCCGGGTTTAAGTATTTTTGGCGATCCACCGGTTGCCAACACCTTTACCGAACCTTCAAGAAGGGTTGTTTTTACTGATGGTTCGTCTGAATACGTATTAATATTAAAATGAGTACCCAAAACTTCAACTGTTTGACCATTACAGACTACCTGGAAAGGCATCTTTTCATTATGGGCAATTTCAAAATAACCTTCCCCGTTTAATTTTACAGTGCGGGTAGAGCCTTTAAAGCGCGTAGGATAAGTTAGACTGGACGCAGCATTAAGCCAAACCTTACTTCCGTCTGGCAGCAAAACCTGATACTGACCACCGCGGGGGGTTTCTATGGTATTAGAAGGTATCTCCGTGGAGCCTACAGATACACTAAGCGCTTTGTAAATAAGCTGACCGTCTTTGGCTTTTGTAATCTGTACACCAGCCTGTTTCGCAATTTCACCTTTTGTTGCATCCGTCAATGAAATTTTTGTCCCGTCTGCCAGGGTAAGAAATGCTTTGTTTCCACCCGGACTAATAATTTCTGGTTGGGTTTTAACAATCTCTGTTACACTTTCCTGTTTTAAAAAGAACTGCCATAAGCCTACCGAACTGAACAAGAGCAAGACGGCTGCGGCGGCAGCATAAGCTGTTAGTCTGCGTATATTGTTTCTTTTATTTTTCGCATCCAACCGGTTTTGAAAATCAGAATAGAAACCTTCTTTATCTTTTGCCCACGAATCAAAATCCTGGTCGTGGTAGTTCAAAGAGTGATACCAGCTGTTAAGCTCCCTCAGCTCCTCAAAAGTGCAAGCATTTTTATGATATGTTTCAAGTAAATATTTAAGCCGGTTTTCTTCCATTTTTCATACAGGCACTTTGGTTTTATAGTACGTAACTTATGCCCTATAGTATTAAGACACATAACTGCGGGTGAACCGTTACTCCATTATGATTTTTTTAAATTTTCGATATAAAAATTTTATAAAATGAGGTCCCGAAAAGAATGCAAGGCTGACGCACCTTTATGCCGGGACAAAAAGCCTGCTTTTATTAATCTAAAGACTATCCCAAAAACTGCTAAAAACCACGTCGTAACTTTGAAGTTAACTTCCTGTTTGTTAAATTGCCAT
>DASWTL010000342.1:0-4866 GCA_036402155.1 Sphingobacteriaceae bacterium
ATACTTTTTTACCGTTCTGGATAGGTATTATGGCTTCTGAAGGAATAAGAATGGCATCATTGATGGTTGATAAAGGCAAGTTAATCTTAGCAAAGGTTCCGGGCAAAAGTTCGCCATAAGGATTAGCCGAACGTGCACGAAACTCCAGAGTTCTTGTAGAAGCCTCGATACCCGGCTCAATGGCATATACTTTCCCGGAATATACTTTTGAAGAGCCTGAAATATTAAATGTGAATTCGGTATTCACTTTTACAGATCCGGCATATTTCTCCGGTATTGAAAATGTGACTTTGGCAGGATTAAGGTTTACCAGTTTAGCAACTGCAGTTGATGGGGTTAGGTACTCTCCGGTAGAGATAGAACGTAACCCGATCCGGCCACTGAATGGCGCTGTTACAGAAGTTTTTGACAGCTGAGCCCTGATAAGCTGGGTTTGTGCCCTGGCAGTTTGTAAATCAGCTAAAGCGATATCATACTCCTCTTTGCTTATAGCTTCTTTTTTTAATAGCATTCCAGCACGGTATTCTGTGTTTTGGGCCAGTTTTTCTTTGGTTAGTGCCTGTGAAAGCTGTGCTCTCAACTCCCGGTCATTGATTTTAAGCAGTAGCTGTCCCTTTCGTACATTGCTACCCTCATTAAAGTGTATGGATGTAACTATTCCGGGTATTTCACTCCTGATCTCTACCTGTTCGTTGGCCTCAATAGTGCCCGAAACGGATATTGCATTTGCAAAGGTCTGCGTTTTCACAACAATGCCATTTACCCGCATGGGGGGCATGCTGCCACTTACACTGGTACTTCTTTTGCTCGTGCTTGCTTTACTTTTCTGATTCTTTACAATCCGGTTAGCTATTAATGCGGCTAACACAATTAGCAGGAGTGCATATATGATGTATCTTTTTTTCATTAGATTTTGTTTTTTAACAGTCCGAAAAAATTCTTCGGATTTATAGGCCTATCTATCCAAACTGGCTTGCCTGCTCAAGATCAGTTCAATATGGGTATCTGGCTTAAGACGAAATCCATCATCTTTGATCTTTAGTGTTCCATCAGGTATTGTGACATTTAGTTTGGACATGATTTTTAACGTTAATGTTTAATCCCGGTGTAATTAAATTACGATTTATTAGATAGGCGCTTGATGTTAAAAAATATTTCAGAAGGATTAGAATCACTTAAATTCTGCTGGATCTTATCTAAAGTTTCTAAAAAGGTTGCGATCTCGACATAAGATAACCCTTTAAAAGACAGTGAATTAATCTCTTTAAATGCGGCTTTAATAACAGGAAGGTCCTTTCGGGCCTGTGCTGTAAGCCCGATTATCTGTTCTCTGCGATCATCCTGATTCTTTTTTCTGACAACATAGCCCTTACCCGATAAATAATTGATAATCGATACCATGTATGATTTATCAATGTTTAACAATTCTGATAGCGCTTTTTGAGTAAGCTTCTCTTCATTTTCCTCTATTAAAACTAATACATATTGGTATCGCTCAATTGGCAGATTTTCAACAAGAGCAGAAAAGGCGCTGATGTATTTCTTCGTTACTGAAACTAATGGATTAATTATTGGTTCTTTCATTCTTAAATCGTGGTAAATATAATACTTACGATTAAATAGTTTAGTGTATCAACTATCTATATTTGTCAAAGCATTATTAACTGTTAAAAGTTATTTTTGTATTTTCCGCTACCATGAAAAGTTTTAAAAAATATTATCTCATCTTCATTGCTGTTATGACCCTCTGTTCAGCTACTGCCAGTTCTCAGAATATTTCGTATACAATCTCTTTTCCGCAGCCTCAAACCCATTATATTGATGTGGAGATGGCATTATCAGGTATTAATAAAGACTTTGTCGATCTAAAGATGCCGGTATGGACCCCGGGCTCGTATCTGATCCGAGAATTTGCAAAAAACGTTGAGGGATTTAAAGCCAGTGATCTTAATGGTAAGCCTCTTGCTTTTCACAAGATCAATAAAAATACCTGGAGGATAATTTCAAAAAATACCTCCAAAATTAAGATCGATTACCAGGTTTATGCATTTGAGATCTCAGTAAGAACCAGTTTTGTAGACGATTCACATGGATTTTTAGCTCCTGCAGGGGTATTTATGTTTCCCGATGGACAACTCAACCAACCCTCAACCATTCTGATTAAGCCTTTTAAAAAGTGGGACAAAATATCCACAGGACTTGAGCCTGTAAAAGGGAAGTCCAACACATTTTATGCACCTGATTTTGATATTTTATATGATTCGCCTATCGAAGTGGGAAATCAGGATATCTTCGGTTTTACTGCAGCAGGTGTAAAGCATGAGATTGCTATGTCTGGCGGAGGTAATTATGATAAAACGGCTCTGAAGACTGATATGGCTAAGATAGTAGAAGAATCAACTTCAATTTTTAAAGAAAATCCAAATAAGAGATATGTATTCATTGTTCATAACTACAATTCGGGTGGAGGTGGTCTTGAGCATTTAAACTCTACGGTATTAGGCGCTACCCGCAACGGATATACCAATCCCAGCAAGTATAAAGGGTTTCTTGGATTAGTTGCCCATGAATATTTCCATTTGTGGAATGTAAAACGGCTCCGACCGGAAGCCCTTGGACCTTTTGATTATGAAAAAGAGAACTACACTTCCGCGCTTTGGATTTCTGAAGGTTTTACTGCCTATTATGATAACCTGATCATGCGAAGAGCCGGGCTGTACACTCCGGAGCAATACCTGGAGGTATTGGTAAATGATATCAATGTTGTAACCAATCAACCCGGAAGCAGGATACAGTCTGTAGCTGAAGCCAGCTTTGATGCCTGGATTAAATACTACCGTCCGAACGAAAACTCTGCAAATTCAACTATCTCATACTACAATAAGGGTTCGCTGCTTGGTATGATAATAGACCTGGAGATTATGAATGCAACAAAGGGTGCTAAAGGTTTGGATGATGTGATGAGGCAGATGTATGATCTATATTACAAAAAGTTAAATCGTGGATTTACCGATGCTGAATTTAAATCTATGGTTGAAAAAATAGCCGGCAAGTCGTTTGATGATATTTATTCTAATTATGTTAATGGAGTTGATCCTATCGACTATAAGAAATATCTGGGATACGCCGGTTTGCAGTTAGTTGATGAATATTCTGGTAAGAATGAGCCATATTTAGGGGTAGCGACTGCTGTTAAGGATGGAAAAACTATAGTAACCAGCGTGGCAAGAAACTCAGCAGCATGGCTGGACGGAATAAATGTAAATGACGAACTATTATCTGTAAACGGAAGCAGGATATCGCCGGGTACCGACCCTAAGGTAAGTGAGCTCTCCAAATTTATTTCATCTGCCAAGGTTGGAGATAAGGTGAAAATAGAATTAGTTCGGGACGGACTCGTAAAAAATTTAGAAGTAAGGCTGTTAAAAAATCCTGCTGTAAAGTATAAGATCGAACCTTTAGAAAATGCTACCGATCAGCAGCTTAAGATCCGTAAAAAATGGCTGAAACTATAAACTGTATCATATTTAAGCCTGGCCGGAAGCGTAGTTTCAGCCAGGCTTAATTATTAAAAGGTGAATCTGACTGATAAACCAAAACCTTCGGCATCAAAACCTGTATTTGGAGTAAGTTCCAGGGCCGGTTTCCAATCAAGCGCTACGTTTATAGGGGCGCCTGTAAACTTGTAGTCAAGACCTAAAACACCATCAGCAGCTACATAAACATCACTTTCATCACTTGGCTTCCACTTGTAAGTTCCAATAGTACCACCACCACCGTAATACCACTGCAAACCTGGTGCGCCGGCTACATTGTTATGAATTTCATACAATGCTGTAAATCGAAATGTAGAATACGATTTTGTATCCCTGAAATTGGCAATCAGATCCCAGGCGCGGTTGCCTGATGTGAATGTTTTAAAAGTAATTCCGTTAGCTGTGCCAAACCGACCGCCAATAGCATTCTTATAGTTCTGCGCTTTTGTTTCAGTATTGGCTAATAATAAAAAGCCGGTGGCTAAAACGAGATAAAATAGTTTTTTCATAATTCAAAATTTAAAGGTTAATGTATTCACGCATTTTTTAAAAAAGTAAATCACTTCAATTAAATCAGCGGGCACGAAATTAGGAAACATTGTTCAAATCTGAAGTTTTAATCTTATTTGTCTCTTTCATGAATTTTCAGTAAATTGCTATGCAAGCATAATATATCACATTATGGAAGATATAACCCGTGTTTTTGATCTTTTGGATCATAATAATAAGTCTCCAAAAGCCGATATCGTTGCTGGTAAGAAGAATGGTAAGTGGCGGACTTACAGTACAGCAGAGTTTATTGAACTTATAGATGCAATAAGCCGTGGCCTATTAGCCTATGGTATAAAAAGTGGAGATAAGGTTGCTATTATGTCTCCAAACAGACCTGAATGGAATATTTGTGATTTCGGGATTATGCAAACCGGCGCTACGCAGGTTCCCATGTATCCAACATTGTCTGAAAAAGACATTCAGTTTATTTTGCAGGATGCAGAAGTTAAAATGATTTTCGTGGCTGATCGGACGCTTGCAGAAAAAATAAATGTAATTAAGAAAAGTTTACAATCTGATCTGAGTATCTTCACCTATGATGAAGTTGAGGATTATCCTAACTGGGTAGATGTTATCAATAAAGGCAAACAAAATCAAAGTGTTGATCTTACGCCACATAAAGCAGCCGTAAAGCCGGATGATCTTCTCACTTTAATTTATACATCCGGAACCACCGGCACACCAAAAGGGGTTATGCTAACCCATAATAATCTGATGTCTAATTTCTTATGCTCTTCGCCATTAGATCCCAAAGATTTTAAAAAGGCATTAAGCTTCC
>DASWTL010000343.1:0-8294 GCA_036402155.1 Sphingobacteriaceae bacterium
ATCTTCAAAAAATCAACTAAATAAGAACCGTGGAGATGTCTGGGATTCCGGGTGGAAATCGTCTGATAGAATGCAGCATATTATTTATGAGGGTCAGCCGCTGCAGTCCGACCAAAGTTATTACTGGAAAGTTGCTGTTAAGGATGAGTCAGGTAATATTTCAAACTGGAGCGAAACAGCTCATTGGACTACCGGTTTATTGAACCAAGAGTGGAAAGCCAGGTGGATTGGCAGTGACGAGATATTTGATCCCACTCTGCCCGATTGTAACATCAGTGATCCATGGATGCGGAAGACTTTCGAGTTGAAGTCCAAACCAACAAAAGCTAACATGTTTATTGCTTCCGTAGGTTTTCATGAGGTATACGTTAATGGTAAAAAGATCAGCAGGGGTGTAATGGCTCCGGCAGTAACCGATCACACAAAACGGGCCCGGTACCTGGCTTATGATCTCGCTCCTGAATTAAAAAAGGGGAAGAATGTGATAGCAGTATGGCTTGGCGTATCGTGGTCTTTGCACGGACCATATGTATCTGATCACAGGCCTGTTACCCCCATTTTTATAGCTCAGGCCGCAATTTACAATAACCGGGATAGGCAGCCGGAACTGATTGTAAAGTCGGATAGTACCTGGAAAACACACCCTAGTCCAAACAAATTATTGGGCGTTTGGAACTCAAATAAAATGGGTGGCGAGCTATGGGATGCAAATAAAGAGATAGCTAATTGGAATACCATACAATGTGATGAAGCTAACTGGAAGCCCGTTACGGTTTATCAGCCCAGGTTAATTTTGTCGGCCCAGCAGGTTGAAGCCAATCAGTTGTTTGATGAAATGAGACCAATTGCAATTGAAGAAAGATCTAACGGCACTTACAGGGTGGATATGGGACGGAACTTTGCCGGGTGGACAGAAGTGAAACTTCAGGGCAGACCGGGTGATAAGATTGAGTTTTTTTATTCAGAGCGGGCTGAAAAAGATATCACCTTTGGCTTGCATAGTGCTTACATTATTGGTAAAACGGGTAAAGGTACTTTTAAGAACCGTTTTAATTACAGTTCCGGCAGGTGGATCACTATTAAAGGCTTAAAGAAGAAGCCTGAGTTGGATGATATCCGCGGTTGGGTGGCCCGAACGAATTACCAGTCTGCAACCACTTTTTCATCATCAGATACATTACAAAACTGGATCTATAATACGGTTCGCTGGACATTTGAAAATTTATCACTGGGAGGTTTTGTGGTGGATTGTCCGCAGCGCGAACGCCTGGGATATGGCGGAGATGCACATGCTACCGCTGAAACCGGTCTGTTCAATTATAAATTGGGCGCTTTTTATACTAAGTGGATGGAAGACTGGCGGGATGTACAGGGTACGGAGTCTATTGTCGGTAATATGTTCGACCCGAACTTTGCCCGAAAGCAATTAATGGGTGGCAGGATTTTAAATAACGGCATTTTGCCACATACAGCGCCCACTTATATGGGCGGTGGAGGGCCTGCCTGGGGCGGAATTGTGGTTACGCTTCCGTGGTTTATGTATCAGCATGAAGGAGATACACGGATTCTGGAAAAGAACTTTAAACTTATTGAAGGGTGGCTGTCGTTCCTTGATCTGAACACAAAAGATGGCTTATTGCAGCGATTTGGTGGGAAATGGGATTTTCTTGGCGACTGGTTATGGCCAAATGCTAATGCAGAGGGGATGAATAACAACAAGGAAGCCACATTGTGTTTTAATAATTCCTACCGGGTTTATAATTTGAGAACTGCCGTGAAAATTGCCAGGGTGATAGGTAAATATAAGCAGGCGGATATTTGGGAAAAACAGGCTTCAGAATATAGCCATGCTATTCATTCAAGGTTTTTTAATGAAAAGGACAGGAGTTATTCAGATAGCTCTATGTCTAATCTTGCCGCAGCGCTTTTGGCAGAAATACCTCCGCCTGACCTTAGAGAAGAGGTTTTTCAAAGGCTTGAAGATGAAATATCAGTGAAGCGTAAAGGATATATTCATGTTGGGATTACCGGTGGCGCTTTGTTATTTAAACTTCTTCGTGAAGCTGGCAGGGATGATCTGATCTATTCAATGACTTCTAAAACCGATTATCCCGGATGGGGATACATGAAAAGTAATGATGCTACAACCATTTGGGAAATGTGGGAGAAGAATCTGCCGGGTCATTCATTACTTCATAGTTCTTTTTTATATCCGGGGGCTTGGTATATCGACGGGATGGCAGGTATAAAACGTGATGAACAAAATCCTGGTTTTCGCCGGTTTATTATTCGCCCTCCGGCTATAAATGCCCCGCAACTAACCTGGGCGAAAGCTTCTTTTGATTCTCCAGCCGGACTTATAAAAACAGCCTGGGCAAAAGAGGGTTCATCCATGTCTGTAAAAGTAACAGTTCCTCCAAACTGTGTAGCAGAGTTGCAGCTTGCAGATGGGCTACTTGATATGCCTTCTTTAAAATCAGGATACGCCAAAATAATCAGATCGGGAAAAGGTTATGTGTATTACGAACTTCTGCCTGGCAATCACTTTTTGAAATTAGATCATCCTGGTAAGAGTTATTAAGCTTCTGTGCCATTGAGTTCCGGGATTGTGACATAGCCTTACCTGTTGCACTTCTTTTTTGCATGCATAATCAGATGTTTTTTTATGCCGGGTAGATGATGGGTGTTTACCAAACGTAATAGGTTAAAATAAGCACATCATTTTGGACGAAAATCAATTAGGATTTATTTATAAGAAGTTTCTTCAAGGTAACTGTTCGGCTGAAGAAATTGAGTTCTTATATGATCATTTTAATGCAGAATATGAGGAAGAATTAAAACAACTTATCCTTTATGAACTGGAATTAAAAGAGGATCATCTGGTTGCAAGTGAGCGCGAGCATCAGGTTCTGGCCAATGTTTATTCGCGGGTAAAAAGGGTAACTCATCCACAGAACAGCGAAACGGTTTTACCTAAACCCCTTCATAAAATTCTTTTTTACCGGATAGCTGCTGCGGCGATTCTTGTTATTTGTTTATCAATTGGTATACGGCTGTATTTTCAACAGCCGGTGATGCCGTCAGATAATATAGTAAAGAATAACCCGGGTGGCGATGTTGCTCCGGGAGGAAATAAGGCGTCTCTTATACTGGATGACGGTACACGGATCTCTTTAGAAGATGTTTCTACAGGCCAAATAGCCCGGGAGTCGGGAATAGTTATTACAAAATCTGCCGACGGACAATTAGTATATACCGTTTCAGATAATTCGAAAAATGAGCAGAACGTAGCCTTTAATACTATTGAAACTCCTAATGGTGGTCAGTATCAGGTCATTCTGCCCGATGGTACCAGGGTCTGGCTTAATGCAGCCTCATCATTAAAATATCCCACATCGTTTACCGGCAATGAACGGAAGGTAGAATTAAACGGCGAAGGATATTTTGAAGTGGCTAAAAATATTGATAAGCCGTTTAGAGTGAGTACGTTATCGCAGGATGTTGAGGTTTTAGGAACTCACTTTAATGTGAATAGTTATGCTGATGAAGATGATGTAAAAACTACGTTACTGGAGGGGAGTATTAAGGTCTCATCAAGATCAACGGGAAAATCGCGCATTCTTTTGCCGGGCCAGCAATCTGTGTTCAGTGGGGATGAATTAATCATTAAGGATGTATTTGCTGATGATGCAATAGCCTGGAAGGATGGGTACTTTCAATTTAATCAGGCAGATTTGAAAACGGTTATGAAGGAATTGGCCAGGTGGTACAACGTAACCATACGGTATGAAGGAAATATCAGGTCACAGCGATTTGGTGGCGCTATTCAAAGAAATTTACATCTTTCACAGGCTCTGAAGATACTTGAAAAAAGCCAGGTGCATTTTAGAATAGAAGGAAAGGAGGTTATCGTTATGCCCTGACGTATACTTTATCTCAAAAAGGCCAGGGTGCTGTCACACCCTTGGCCCGGTTCGAGTTCGCCTTAATTTTTATTGCTCAACTAATTCTAAAACTAAAACCAATCAAACTTATGATTTTTTTTACTCATAATAATAGTTGCTTATTTCATATTAAAAAATTAAAACCAGACCATCTGCCATGCTGCACCAACAAAATGCAGGGTCTATTGAAAAGCAACGAAAGCCATATGAGCTCTATTTCTAACCAATTAGAACGTATTATGAAATTCACATTTATTCTGTTAACGGTTGCGTTTGTTAATGTATACGGCAGTTCGTATTCTCAAACAACCGTTACCCATTCGGCTAAATCTTCTGCCCTTGAAAAAGTATTGCAGAGCATTAAGAAGCAAACCGGATACGTCTTTTTCTATAATCTGGAATTGTTGGAAAAGTCGCGGCCGGTAACTATAGATGTAGTGAATGCTCCCCTCCCTGAAGTGCTGGATCTGATTTTCAGGAACCAGCCATTAGATTATAGTATTGAAAATAAAACTATTGTAATAACCAGGAAAAGTGAAAGCACGATAAAACGTCTGATTAATATTAGAGGTACTGTAGTGGATAACCAGGGATTGCCATTACCCGGTGTTACTGTAAAGATAAAAGGAACCAATAAAGGGGTAAATACCGATGTGAACGGTAATTATTCAATTAATGTACCTGATCAAAACTCAGTGTTGGTTTTCTCTTTCATTGGTTATGGAACAAAAGAGATTACGGTTGGCACTAAAACTACTGTAAATGTGACGCTTGTTGCCGAAGCCAGCGCTCTTGATGAGGTAATGGTGATTGGATATGGCGAAGTTTTAAAGAAAGATGTCACCGGGTCGGTGGGGCAGGTTAATATTAAAGACCTGGCCATAGCACCTGTAATGTCGTTTGATCAGGCGCTTGCGGGCCGGGTTGCCGGGGTGCAGGTTGCATCCAGCGACGGCCAGCCGGGAGCTGAAGGAATTAATATTATTATCAGAGGCGCCGGTTCAATAACTCAGGACATATCGCCACTATATGTTATAGATGGTTTTCCAATGGAAGATTTCGACCCTGCATCTCTTAGTACCGATGATATTGAATCAATAAATATATTGAAAGACGCTTCAGCAACTGCCATCTATGGTGCCCGTGGCGCTAATGGAGTAGTAGTTATTGAATCAAAAAAGGGCAAAGTTGGAGCCCCGGTAATATCTTATAATGGCTCACTCGGGTTCCAGAATATTACAAAAACAATGGATATGATGAGCCCATACGATTTTGTAAAATATCAGATCGAAAGAGGCTCTGGGGCTATGGCTACCTATACCCCCGGTGATCTGCCTGTAGATGATCCTAATTATAAAGCAGATGGCAATACCCTTGAAACTTACAGGAATATCAAAGGAATTAACTGGCAGGATCAGGTATTTCAACAAGGACTAACCAAGATCCATACATTATCACTTAGAGGTGGATCTCCGCAAACTAAGTACTCCATCTCCGGATCAATATTCGGCCAGGAAGGCGTCATTATTCAGAGTTCTGCCAACAGGGTTACCGGAAGGCTATCTGTAGACCAAACGATCAATGACAAATTTAAGGCAGGTGTTAACGTTTCATACAGTAACACACCCAGTATCGGACAAATAGCTGCAGCCAATGCTGCTACTGCGGGTCATGCCTATGGGTATCTAATGTATGCAACCTGGGGCTTCCGGCCAATTACAGGACGTGAAACATTGATCGATGACTTTGATGACGAGTTTTTAGAGGAAGACTTTGACGAAACAGCAGGTTCTGGTTCAGCAATGACCATCAATCCGGTTACTTCTTTAGAGAATGAAGACAGGAAAAGCAGAAGTATTAATTTAAATACCACGGCATACCTTACTTACGACATCACTAAAAATCTAACTTTCAGACAAAGTGCCGGGTATAATGCTGCTAACTCCGAAGGGTATAACTTTTATAATTCAGAAACTAACCGGGCCAATCCGCTTTTATCCGATAGAGGTGTTCAGGCAAACCTTGGTTTTTCGGAACGAAACACATGGAAATCCACATCAACCCTGACATATAGAAAGAAGTTCAATAAAGTACACAACCTGACATTGCTTGGCGGAACTGAATACCAGGAGCTTAAATCTAAAAACTACGGCTTTGGAAGCCAGCTGATCCCTAATGAATCATTGGGGCTGAGTGGTATGGATGAAGGACTTCCAATTTCTCAGCGTGTAACTTTTTCTAATAATAAATTAGCGTCTTTCTTCGGTCGCGCCAGCTATGATTTTAAGTCGAAGTACCTGGTTACAGCTACTTACAGGGCAGATGGATCTTCAAAATTTCCTTCCGAGAACCGCTGGGCATATTTCCCATCAGCTGCTATTGCATGGAGGATAGGAAGAGAGCCTTTCATGAAGGGTATTTCTTTTATCTCTGATGCTAAAATCAGAACCAGTTATGGCTTAACCGGTAATAACAGGGTAAGTGATTTTGCATCGCTTTCTACCATTTCCGGTACAAGTATTGGTCAGTCTTACTCTTTCCAGAATGGTACCCCCGTTAAAGGAATGTATCCGAGCGCTCTTGGAAATGGTAATCTGAAATGGGAAACCACCGTTCAGACAGATATTGGTATGGATGTTTCGCTCTTTAAAGACAGGGTTGAACTGATTGCAGATGTTTACCGGAAAAAAACCACCGATCTTCTTTTAAATGCCAATTTGCCCGAAATCTTTGGATTTAGCAGAATGTATAAAAATATTGGTGCACTTGAAAACGAGGGATTGGAGCTGACACTAAATACGGTGAATTTAAAGACCAATAATTTTCAGTGGGTAAGTAATTTTAACATCAGTTTTAACCGGAATAAGGTTCTGGCCCTTACGGGTGATGAAACCCGGATGTTTACCCAGGCAACATGGGATGTTCTGCATAATTCATCTTCTTTATGGGTTGCTCAGATTGGCCAGCCGGTAGCGTTGTTTATGGGCTATATTTTTGACGGTGTTTATCAATTTAGTGATTTTGATGAACTTAACGGCAATTACACGCTGAAAAAAGGTATTCCCAATAATGGAAATACTTCCACACAGCCAGGAGATATTAAGTACAAAGATATTAATGGCGATGGTACTGTAGACGGATCCGATCAGACCATTATCGGTAATCCAACTCCAAAACACATCGGTGGTTTCGGAAACGACCTTCGTTATAAAGGTTTTGGATTAAATGTGTTTTTCCAGTGGTCTTACGGAAATGAAGCATTCAATGCAAACCGGATTTACTTTGAAGGTGGCCGGCCACAGAGCTCACGGAATCAGTTTGCTACTTATAATGATCGTTGGACTCCTGAAAATCCAAGCAATACACAATTCAGAAACGGAGGACAGGGGGCGTTGGGAAGATATTCTTCCAAGAATATTGAAGATGCGTCTTATCTGCGCTTAAAAACGGTTTCATTCTCTTATGACCTTCCTTCAAAATGGTTAGGCAGAGCAAAAATCAAGAATCTGAGTTTGGCTGCAACAGCTCAAAATTTACATACCTGGACTAATTACTCCGGCATGGATCCCGAAGTATCCACTCAGCGGTCTTTTGGTGCTCTGACTCCAGGTTTTGACTGGTCGGCATACCCAAGGGCTAAAACAATTGTTTTCAGTGTTAAAGCAACTTTATAATTAAGACATGAAAAAACTTACTATAATTTTCACGATCGTTTTTGCCATGAGCACAAGCTCGTGCAAGAAATTTCTCGAAACAGAACCTCAGGATTACTTAACTCCTGTAAATTTTTATGATACTGAAGAGCAGTTGAATTTTGCTCTGGCTGCAACATATTCACCTCTTGGCGACGCTGCCTTGTACGCCGGCCGTATAGGCCGTAGCGGATTGGACGCTGATGACGGCTTTTACGACCGGTCGACCGATATTTATGGTGTTTCGTCCTATAACGTGGATCCTGCCGATCCAAATGTGCGGAGCTGGTGGCGTACCTGCTATTTAGGTATTAACCGGGCCAATCTGTTATTAGCTAATATAAATAAACCCGCTATGGATGCAACAAAACGGGCGGTTATAGAAGGTGAAGCAAAATTTTTAAGAGCTTATTATTACTTTCTTTTGGTTAGCAATTTTGGCGGAGTTCCGCTGTTGCTTGAGCCTACAGAGAAAATAGAGTCTACTGCGGTTCCAAGAACCCCGGTAAAGGATGTATATGCACAGATTGTGGCCGATATGGAAGATGCAGAGAAAAAAGTGAAAACTGCTGATGCTGTAGGTTTTGGCGGACGGATTAATAAATCTGCCGTACGGGGATTACTTGCCCGTGTAAATCTTTTTATGGCGGGATTTCCT
>DASWTL010000344.1:0-12189 GCA_036402155.1 Sphingobacteriaceae bacterium
CCTCAAAATACCCCTGCCGAATGGTCAAAACCCTACCCTGCTTTCAGGATTGCAGGCAACTTGTATTATGTTGGCACCCATGACCTTGCATGTTATCTGATAACCACACCAAAAGGAAATATCCTTATTAATACCGGACTTGCTAACTCTGCATCAATCATCAAGGCTAATATAGAATCGCTGGGATTTAAGTTTTCAGACACCAAAATACTTTTAACCACACAGGCACATTACGATCATATGGGTGCAATGGCGGCTATAAAAAAACAAACCGGTGCAAAACTAATGATCAATTCAAAGGAAGCCGAAGTTCTGGCTGATGGCGGCAAATCTGATTATGCCTTAGGTGGTAGCGTAAGCACTTATCAGCCATTAGTAGCCGACCGTTTATTAAGCGATGGCGATATCATAAGGTTAGGAAAAATGAAATTGGTGATGCTTCACCACCCCGGACATACAAAAGGTTCCAGCAGTTTTTTATTTGATGTTAAGGACAACCAAAGAAGATACAAAGTACTGATAGCCAATATGCCCAGTATCGTTACAGATAAAAAATTCTCAGAAATACCTGCCTATCCCACCATTTCCCAGGATTACGCAAACACGCTGAATGCCATGAAAAACTTATCATTTGATATCTGGCTTGCATCCCACGCCAGTCAGTTCGGACTCCATTCCAAGCACCAGCCCGGCGAAGGTTATAATCCGGCTGTATTTATTGATCAAGCGGGTTATGATAAAGCACTAAGCAATTTACAAGATCAGTATTCTAAAAAGATAAAAAATCAGAACTGATCCGGGAGCCAGGTATTTATGGACCTGGCTTTGGAATTTCTATCATTGCAGAAAGATATTTTTCCAGCTTATCAAGGTTTTGTTTTTGTCCCTCTGCGGCATTGTATACTTTGGTTAGGGTTTCATGCATTTCTGCTGAGTCGAATACCACTGTCCAGTCAATTTGTGTTTCTTCACCTTTAGATTCAAAAAGAACAGTAGCAATAAAATGCGGATTGAAATGTTCAAATACAATTTTCTTAAACGGAATAATTTCTTTGAAGATGCTCCGGTTTGCATAATTTTTACCATCTGCACTGTGCATGGTCAGTTTCCACTCTCCGCCTTCCCGAAAATCCATTTTTTGAATGGTGTTGGTATTTCCGTTTGGCCCCCACCACTGTACCAGATGTTCGGGATTTGTCCACACCTCCCACATAAGATCAATTGGAGCCTTAAAGGTCCGGGTGATTCGCATCTCCCGATTTTCTGTATCTTCCATTGACTATTTTTTTATATTACACCCGTAAAGCCCCCCGGAATCCCCTGGCAGCATAATACGATTCGGCTCCGTTATGATACATAAAAACGTGGTTATAACGGCGATCACAAAAAATAGCACCACCTCGTTTTCTGATTTCAGCAGGTGTTTTCACCCAACTGGAGGTTTTTGTATCAAAGTTTCCCAACTCCTGCAATTCCCTGTACTGATCTTCAGTTAAGAGTTCAACACCCATAGATTCTGCCATACCCACCGCACTGTTTTCCGGTTTATGTTCCTTCCTTGACTCCAGCGCATCATTATCGTAACAAAAACTTCTTCGGCCTTTAGGGCTTTCAGCTGAACAATCATAAAATATGTATTCCCCGGTCGTTTTATCGTAGCCAACAACATCCGGTTCACCGCCGGTGCTTTCCATATCATCCAGTGACCATAATTTTTCAGCATGAGCCTCAAGCCTGACCTGTATTTCAGACCATTCCAGAGCTTTATGCCGGTCCATGTTTTTCTCAAAACGAGCTTTCAAAATGCTGAGCAATTCTTCACGCCGATCGGGCGACAACTCCTTTTTAATGCTTTTCATTCTCTAATTTTATTAAAATATTCTACTATAAAAATCCTCCTGCGCCGGCTTCGGATTTTTTCCTTAACATGGCACAATAGTAATTTCCGGTACACTAAGAACCCCGCAAAATTTTCTCCATCTTCCTTCCCTTAGCCAATTCATCCACTAACTTATCCAGGTACCTCACCTGCTGTGTTAATGGATCCCCGATCTCCTCTACCCTATATCCGCAGATTACTCCGGTAATGAGGTGTACATTGGGGTTTAACGAAGCAAGCCGGAAGAACTCCTCAAAAGTTACATTTTCTCTTATCAGGTCCTGAAGCTTCTTAATATCAAAACCTGTTAACCACTCTATAACCTGATGCAATTCTTCTTTGGTTCTGCCTTTCTTCTCTACTTTAGCAATATACATTGGATAAACCGAGGCGAAGGTCATCCCTGCGATTCGCTGATTGTGGGTGTTGGAATTGTTCATACCTGTGCTTTAGCGTTAACTTTACAACCTGTTGTTTTTATGGAGATATATCTTACATAAGGTATTAGAACGCGCAAAAATTTGGGTCCTTTCAACCATATATAAAGTTATTAATTACTTTACATATCATGTAGTTTCAGGGCGTGGAACCCACCATTTTGCAAAACCTGTGTTGCTTGTTTGTGGGTAATTGGATTTCAATCTTTTCTTTTAACAATAAATACAGTTCCTGCCGGATCAGTTATCCAATGCATATTTTCAGGCAATTCTTCTAACTCGTCACAGGTCTTTATTCCATTTGAGTCTAAATAATCTGTTGCTTTTTCAACATCATCAACATTCAGTTCAAGCCAGGTTTCTGAATGGGTATAATTGTCAACACAATCTAACCACATGATGTTATTTCCAAATTTGACCATATTGGTTTTTGAAACTGTAGGATTGACAATGGGTTTCTCTACAACCTCAAGTTTAAGAATGTCCCGATAGAAAGCCACAGTTTGTTCATATTTACTTTTTGGAATTTTAACTGCGATATTTATTCCACCTTCAAATTTTGTCTCCATATTTTGAATATACTAATGTTTAATTAATGTTCAATACACCTTAATTTGATAGCCACAGATGGTTGAAAATAGATAACTTTTATAAACTTCTCCACTCCAATGACCCGCAGGTATTGTCAGTGGTTCATTTTAATTATCGTTCTACTGTGTAATTCAATTCAGTTACCCCGGAAGTAAATTGCCGGGTATTTAACAGCTTAAGATCTATTTTGTCTTTGATGTCTGTAAACAATGGGATGCCACGGCCAAGAATAATTGGATTAACAAATAGCCAGAAACCGTCAATTAAGTTCAGTTGAATAAGTGAATGTGTTGCTGTCGGGCTGCCAAAAAGCAAGATATCTTCACCTGCTTGTTGTTTTATTTCATTTATTCCGTCCGAAACGTTATCGCTAATAATTTCTGTGTTAGTCAAGCCCACTTCTTTCAATGTTTTTGATAAAACAACTTTGTGAACTTTGCTGTACCACTTTGAATGTTCAATGTCGTGCTTCGAGGCTGTTGGCTTATCTGCTGCAGTAGGCCAGTAACTTTCCATCATCTGGTAAGTTACCCGTCCATATAATGCTGTGTCCCCTTCGTTCACACGATTTCCAACATGATCAAAAAGTTCTTCATCAATTTTAACCCAATCCAGTTCGCCGTTCGGCCCTGCTACAAAACCGTCAAGCGATATGTGCATAAATGAAATTATTTTTCTCATAAGTTTTGTTTTTGTCTATGGTTTGTTATTGCCTTTATAATGCACGGGAACCGTGAGTAGCTCTTTATTTATTTCTTTGTCAATTTGTATCTCAGGTGCGTTGCCAGGTTTGATGGTACTACTTCAATAACTTGAATATCATATTTGTCTTTGTCAATTCCATCAAACAGCCGGATACCACTTCCTAAAAACACAGGCGCAATGTGAATGAAAAATTCGTCTACAAGCCCGGCATTGAGAAATTGTTGAATGGTATTCGCACCACCCTGTATTCTTATGTCCTTTCCTTTGGCTGATTGCTTTGCCTTTTCTAATGCACTTTGTATTCCATCATTAATGAAGTAAAAAGTTGTCGTTCCCTTCTGAACCCAGGGTTCCCGTTTTTCGTGCGTGAGCACATAAACATCCGCTTTGTATATATCTTCTTTCCAATGAACTTCACCTTCCTCAAACATTCGTTTTCCCATGATGTAAGAACCTGTTCTTGCAAACACATCATCAATTAATTTACTGTCCGCACCGTATTCTTCACCACCTTCCATATTAATGTGTTTCCAAAATGCCTTTTGTTTAAGCATCCACAAGTGAATTTTTCCTGAAACGCCACCCATTGGGTTGGCTGGACTTCTGTTGTCTCCTGCGAAATAGCCATCAAGGGATATTCCGCTGTCAAAGATGATTTTGCTCATGCTTTTGGCTGTTTGTTTTGAATTATTTTTATAGTGGGTTTATAATGATTTAAAAATCCGATCCTTTGGTTAAAACCCCATCCATGAATAATTCATAAGTTTTACCATCTTGTGTAATTTCATGTTTTACGGTTAGTATTTTACCATCCTCATCCATTACACCTGTAGTCCTAACATCCTTACTGTTCCATATCCAGATATTATTAGTAATGGTAAGGGTACCCCTCTCAAAACTACCATCCGGATTAAAAATATAACTATCAAAGTCACCCGTTTTTGAGTTGTAACCGGTAATTTCCATTCCACCGAAACCACTTTTATCACGAATACCATAAGCAGTATGATGGAGAAAATTTCCATCCGGCGACCACTGCCATACATCACTGCCAATTACTTTGGATGCTGGCTGACCATTCCGCGGATGGATGTTGGTTTGTGTTATCCAGCGTCCCGCAATTTTATTCAAAACCGCTCTTTTTTCTTTAGGAATATCTTTGTTTTCAATTGTTTCAGTAGCTTTTTCGACTCCCCGAAATCCTGTAAAGAAAAGCGATGCAAAAGCAATACCCGCTGCTAAAATTATTTTATTCATATTCTTATGCATTAACTACTATTTTAAGATAGTTTTCAAGTCTGTTTAAAGTTTGTTTACCACCCTCAATCGCATTTACCTTTCTATTTAATTCATCAATAATTGCTTTCGACTTAAATACTGACTTCATTGTCAGTAAGGTTTTTCCTTCAACCTCTTCAAATAAAATGGTAACTGTGAAATTATAGTCTTCACTTTCCGCACCGGAGTGTTTATATGACAGCAGGGAAGGCTTTTTCACTTCCACATACTCAATTTTATTATCCCAGTCCCGACCCATACCATGCATAATAAATTCCCAGATCTTGCCTGGTTCTACAGTCATTGATTTAGTAGTAAGCGAAAAACCGTTTGGTCCCCACCATTCTTTTATATGTGCCGGGTTGGTCCATACTTCCCAAACTAAATCTCTTGGAGCATCAAGAATCCTTGTATGTATAAGAATATTGTTTTCCTGTTTGAACGTATTATAGTTTTCCATCTTTTATTTTTCCTCTTTTTGAATTTTTGACAGATAATTTTCCAATGAATCAAACTTATTGTCCCAGTATTTGCGGTATTGATTTACCCAGTCTGTAACTTCATTTAATTTTTCGAGCTTCGCTTCACAATACCTCTCCCTGCCTTGTTGCTTGATTGTAATAAGACCACAATCGTTAAGGAATTGCACATGCAATGAAACTGCCTGGCGGGTAATATCAAATTCTTTGGCGATAGCATTAACATTGAGTGATTTCTGAGCCAGCATGCCGATAATTTGCCTGCGGGTTGGATCTGCTATTGCCTGAAAGATGTCTCTTGTTTGTGCCATAATGCGCAAGTTATTTCTTGCGAATATATATGCAAGTTTTGACTTGCGCAAATTTTATATCAAAATTTATGGTGGCGGGATAATCACTTGTTAATGATTTGTTCAAAACAGGGTGGCAGCAGGCGTTTCGCAGCCAGCTGTCCGGTTCCTTTTTGTTTTCCTGTTAAGAGAAGGATATGGAAATAATTGATCGAGTTTAACATGCGGTGAGGCTGCTTACTCGATTAAGTGAGAGCGTCTAATTATACGCTTGAACTTACACTTTACAAAGTTTGAATAACAAGGGTCTTATAAGACAGTAGTTTTTCAGAAGGATTTACTTGCGATAAAACCAAGAATGTTTAAATGAGCCGGTTTTCCAAGTAAAGAAATTATATTGCTTCGTTGTCAGTCCTGATAAATTAATTAAGATTCTTTATTTCAAAAAACTATCCAGGTAGGTCAAAAAGGTCTCGTAAATATCAGTGAAAACATCGCTCGAAGAAATCGATGTACCCCAAGCTCCCATGTGTAATGTCGTGTCAGTTTTTTTAGAGTTGCTAATGTTTTGCCGCTTGCCGCAGTGGGGAATTTTGGAGCACTTCACTGTCAACCAGGCAGAAATGTTGATAGAAGCACTGCACTTGATTTAACCACGTCAGCCCCCATTGCGGCAAGGTGCTGTGTGTGCCTTGAATGGTAAATATAGGAGAAAATCCTAAAAGCTATAGGGTTCAAGTCCCTTATGTGCCGGAGTAACGTCCGGAAGCATTAGTAAGCCGCAAGGTGGTTTGCCGTGAGGCATGCACTGAAGTAAGCGGGACTACAAATGTCTGTACTGAAGAATATGAACCGGATAAGAGGCATATCTGCGCGGATGAGCAAGCACATCATTGTGAAGTCCGATGAATACAAAAAGCGCAGGTATGTAGATCCGGCAGGCATAGACGGGAAGCTATTTACCTTACCAAGGGAGATCTCTTAAGTTACGTGTAACTATAAAGAGAAGTCAGCAGAAGTCATAGTAGTGGAAGGAACATGAGCCCCGAATAGAAACCGGGGAGGTCTCACAAAGCCATGAAGGACTGAACGTTAATTGGTTCCAAATGCTGTAAGGATCCCGATAGCTATTGGGAAGCCTTACGTTAAGCGGAACAGGGAAACAAAACTAAGATGATTGAAAAGGTAATTAACCGTAAAAACATGCTTCGGGCATATCATCAGGTGCTGGCCAACAAAGGCTCAGCAGGTGTAGATGGTATGCCGGTAAAAGGACTGTCTGCATACCTGGATAAAAACCGGGAAAAGATAGCACTTGAAGTATGCAACGGAAGCTACCTTCCACAACCCGTCTTAGGGGTAGAAATACCCAAAAGCAATGGGAAAACCCGTTTACTGGGTATTCCCACGGTAACCGACCGGCTGCTTCAACAAGCGGTCAGTCAGGTAATCACCATTAAGTTCGAGGCAGAGTTTAAAGATCACAGTTACGGTTTCCGTGCCAACCGAAACGCCCATCAGGCGGTACATCAGGCACACAAGTACATCCATGCAGGCTATCAACATATTGTAGATATCGACCTGAAAAGCTTCTTTGATGAAGTGGATCATTGTATTCTGTTGCAACTGGTGTACCGCAAGGTAAAATGCCCGCTCACCCTCCGCCTGATCCGCAAATGGTTAAGAGTGCCCATTTTAATCAATGGAAAACTGACCAAACGCAGAAAAGGCGTACCGCAGGGAAGTCCACTAAGTCCGTTACTTTCCAATATCATGCTGCATGAGCTGGATAAGGAACTGGAAAAGCGTGGGTTGAGATATGTCCGCTACGCCGATGACTTTAGTATTTATACCAAAAGCAATTCGACAGCCCGAAAGGTAGGAAACCAGATTTACCTGTTTTTACAGGAGAAATTGAAACTACCTATCAACCGGGAGAAAAGCGGCATACGTAAACCTGTACAGTTGGACTTATTGGGGTACCAGTTTGTGCCCACCTACAAAAAGGGTGACAAAGGCCGATATCAACTGGTGGCCACGGATAAGAGTTGGAAGAACCTGAAAGAGAAGCTCAAAGCGGTTACTAAGAAAACCAGTCCGATAAGTTTTGAAGAGCGAATAGTAAAGCTCAAAGAAATTCAGCGGGGCTGGGTTAATTATTTCCGAATGGCAAGCTTAACAGGAAAACTGAAAGATCTGGACAGCTGGGTTCGCAACAGGCTGCGCTATTGCATTTGGCATGACTGGAAGAAACCGGAACGGAAACGGAAAAACCTGATCCGTTTGGGTGTAGAGTACGACCATGCCTATGCCTGGAGCAGAACCCGAATGGGAGGCTGGGCAGTAGCTCAAAGCCCTATTCTACTGACGACCATTACCCGGAAACGCTTAGCAAAACGAGGTTACCAATCTATGCTGGAATATTACCTGAAAGTTTCCCCATCAGTTAACGAACCGCCGTATACGAGACCCGTACGTACGGTGGTGTGAGAGGCGCACCGTGGGCTTATGGCTCACGGCCGTCTACTCGATTACTGGCTGGCTTTTTTCTTTTCTTGTTCGTCGTTGAAGATTTTCTGGTCACGAATATAATAGTCAAAAAGTCGATAAGTACCAGTTCGTTTTATAGTTATAATCTGGCCTTGCTTAACTGAATTGAAATAACGATGCTTAGTCCTAATGCTAAATGGTCGCCAACCATTTAACATTAAAATTTTTATTGTTCCAAGATTCCGAATTTCGGTTACTTTGAAGTTAGCTGTCCTTTTAACTCCAAGTTGAAGGTCAATTGTGTTTATTATATTGATGAAAGCAAATATGGCAAAAATCAATACAGGAATAGCGATTAAAAAGTTGGTCAACCTATATTGATATTCGCTTGTTGTCGTGGGTGGTGTCCAGTTGCTCCAACCATATCGGGGAGGAATAAAAGGAACTATAATTGCAAAAAACGAAAGGCCTAAAATAATTAATCCAAGTATTATCCACGTCGATTTTTTTGAGAATGAAAATGAGTCATACTTTTCTGTTAAACTCTTTAGTTCCCAGTCAAGAAGTCTTTCTTTACGGTATGCCCTGTCGATTTGTTGGGTCATAAGCTTGCCAGTAACCGTTCAAGGCTTGTTGCAGTTGCGGAATTAATTGCACGTCAACCCAAAGCCAGCACTAATGTACCAGAAACCAGCGAGATAACATAAACCACTTCACCCGCAATTGCCACAGAGCCGGTGTTATGCTTTGCAGGCTATTAATTGTGCAGAAACTTCCGGGATCTGATGCAGAAAAAATAAAAGGAAGCGCCAGGCAAAATTCTTTAGTTCCATATTACCCGTTAACCGGCTCATTCGAAGGAGGAACCCGACCTCATTCAGCGAAATGCCCCGGACTTGAAAGTTCCTTCTTAAAGTTTCCTGTTCTGAATTCTTAGTTAACTTAAAAAGAGCACCGGACTTTTATTTTTATTAAAGTTGATTACACTTCAACCCGCACAGACCTGTTAAGCATAACGTTTTCGGGCTTTGCGTTCGGGCGGGTTTAGGAGCACAAAGTTTCAATTTATTACTAAAGTTCATTAGAAGCATAAAGCTCCAAGTTTGCACGTCACCCTGCCTGACGCAAAACCCGTGTTATATGCAGCCCTTCTTTTTTTCGTGCCCATTAACAACAATTTTCTCCTACTTGAATAGGTGGACATTTTACTGTCCCATAACTACAATAAACACAACAGTCGCCCTTCAATGGTTTAAGTCTTGTTTTACATTGTTCACATTCGTAAAAATATACACAAGCATTTGTCGGCATAATTTCAGTTTTCTTGTGTCCGCAGTTCGGGCAGGTCAATATTGATTGCGTTTCAACTGTCTTGCCGCTGTAGGTTGTGCAAGTGTCACAAGTGCCGTGCATTTTATTTCGTCTGTAATTCCAAATTGTCGCTATGAGAAGTCCGAACATACCTGCGTAAAGAAAATATGTCCAGTAATCGCTGTCGTTAAAGTGATAAGCGTAAAAAATTAAAAGTCCGCTCGGAATAGCCGTCAATAATGGATACATACAACGGTGTCTGCGGTATGAAATGTAAAGTCCGCCAACTGATATTAAAACCATTGCTTGAAAAATCCACATTGTCCACCCACCGAAAAGTTCAAAACTTCCAAGTCCAAGTGCAGAAGCTACAAATGCAAAGAGTGGAAAGCAGCAAGGTGAAAATATTGCGGTCAAGAAAAGTCCTGCCGTCCCAAATTTGTCTATGTTACTCGTTAATTTCAATTTCATCTTTTTCTATTGTCAAATTATTGCACTGTAGGTCTGGTAGGGTTGCATATAACGTGTTGGCGCTTGGCGCAGTGGCGGAATTCGGAGCACAAACCTATCAATACACCACAAAGTTGATGCGAGGTAGAATTCTCAATTAACCACTTCACCCGCCATTGTGCCAAACGCCTGTTGTGTGCTGCCTTTAGTTAGTTCAAATGAATATCCTATAGTTGGTAGTCCGTTTTCTATGATTTCAATCTCCTTTAATATTCCTTTTTCTAGACCCTTTGCAATTATTAATTTACTAAAATCCATTTCACCAAGTCGTCTTGCATTTCGTCTTAAAGTGTCTTTATCAATTATTGAGTCAAGTTCAAGTCTCTCCAGCATAACGTGTCTTGATGTGTCCAACCATTTTTGAATTGCTCTATCAAACTCCCGTCTTGAAAATACTTGCTTTAAGTCTGAACTCTCCAATAGGATACTATTCACGATGTCGTAATAACTTGCCTTATCGTCTAATGTTTCCTTAAAATCATCCAAAGAGTCCTTGATTTTTTCAGTCATGGTGTTAAACATTAGATAGTAAATACCTGTTGCAAATGTCATAATTGTGAAGGCAGTAGAGTAGATAGGATTATCACCAAAGAATTTGTCAAAAATGGGCAGAATGTTACTCGAAGCTAATGCCAATGCAGCAGAAAATGCTCCAACCAACTTTGTCATTGATTGCATCTGCTTGTATTTATTAACAGATCTTCTTGTTGCTCGACTGAAAATTGCATCGCTTTGACTTCGATACTCTTGTTTTTTCAGCATTGCAGAATTGTCTACTTTGATTAATTCAGCAACCTGTCTTATGATTGCTAAACTTGTGCTTGTTTCGCTAATGTGTTTAACTGCAACTTCTCTAGCATTGTTTAAATCTGATGCTTTATCGTTATTTCCATTCTGTTTGTCTGGATGAAAGTCTTTAATTAGGGATTTATATTTTCTCTCAATTTCTTCAATCGTTGAGGACACTGGTAAGTCAAGAATTTTAAAAGCTTCCTCTATTGTCATATTGTTTGTTGTCGTTTAGGGTTGCACACAACGGTTTACGGCTTTGCGATGTGGCGGCATTTTAGCACAAAAGTTCAATAGAATTACTGATGTTGAATCTTGCACAAATGTTTCATAGTAGCACTTCACCCGCCATATTGCAAAACCGATGTTATGCGGTCGGCTTTCGATTTCAGTCAGTTTTATCATTGTCTTTAACAGCAATTTGTCCCGGCTTGAATGGATGGACATTTCACTGTTCCATAGCTACAAAATACACAACAGTCGCCCTGTTTTGGCTTTAATACCTTTTTGCAGCTTTCGCACTCGTAAAAATATTGGCAAGCGTCTGTCGGCATAGTTTCTTCTTTCTTATGTCCACATTCAGGGCAAGTGATAGTTGATTGCAGGATTATGTTCATTTTATTTCTTTTTTGTCGGTTACGGAATAGCCTGTTTTAGTTATGGCTTTTTCTATCTCTTGAATGTCGGTTTGAGTTCTATCAAATTCTATGATTGCGTTGCCGTTGTCGTAAGAAACATTCGTCTTAATTATTCCTGTCAGTTTATTTACTTCGTGATTTACGTTTTCTTCACAACCTGCACAAGTCATTCCGTTAATTGTAAATTCTGCTGTTTTAATGTTTGATTGGTCGGTTATGATTGTTTGACTTTCTGTCTTTGGAAAGAATATGTGGACATAACTTGGAAACGCAAGCATCAGTCCTGCAAAAACTGTTACGAAACCCAAAAACTTTTTTGTCTGAATAAAGGGTGTTTTTTCAGTTGTGTCGCAGCAGTCAATTTGTTTTTGAGGTTTCAGTTTTTGATACCAAGCAAACGCAAGAACCAAAACTGTCAAGCCAATTAAATATGGTCTGAATGGGTCAAGCCAAGAGAAAGTAGAAGCAAGTCCACTTGTTCCAGCCAACAGAGCCAAAACAGGTGTAATGCAGCATAGTGATGCCGAAATTGCTGTCAAAAGTCCAAGTCCTGCAAGTTTAGTATCTGATTTCATTTTCTTACTGTCAATGTCGTTGGTTGTTGTCTTTTAAGCTGCCGCATAACGTTAAGTGTTTATATTGTGCCCGCTTAAACGCACTTCCGTGTCGGGCTGCACTAATGTAGTTAAAAAGCAGAAAAATTCGAGAACCACGTCAGCCGGGCATAATTTAAACACGCTGTTGTACGCAGTAATTATTTTTCAGTCAGCAGGCTTTTTACAGAGTCGAAGT
>DASWTL010000345.1:0-9127 GCA_036402155.1 Sphingobacteriaceae bacterium
TATTAGGTGATTTAATATCACGGATATTAGGGGAGTACCCAAAAAGTCCTAGAAAGTTAAGTTCTATAGCGAAGAAGGTCAGCAGAATAAAATATATAAGAATTAAAATATATCGGAGCGGCTTATTGGAAATTCTTCTGAACATATGAGAGTGATAATGCTTTAAGTTTGTACATGTTTGTAACAAACAGAATTAAATAACGTGTTATTGATCTGAAAAACTAAAGCGCTAAAGTAAAATAATTCATAAATCAATTACTGAGAAAAACATGTGAGCATTTCACTGTCAGTAATGATTACGAAAAAAATAAAGAAAGCGCTACAATAATTTAAAATCGTCGGCATCCTTCAGGAATGGAAAAGCTCGCCGCGATTTTTCTACTTCGTCTTTATTTATAGTAAATGTATACAGGTCTTCATCATTTGGCTTATAGTAAACCACATTTCCATTGGGGTCGATACACATCGAGTCGCCTGAATGATATACTTCATTACCATCATGTCCAACCCGGTTAACTGCAACCACATAAGCCTGATTTTCAATTGCTCTGGCGGGAATCAATGTGCGCCAGTGTAATGACCGCCGTTCGGGCCAGCTTGCAACAACCAGCAGCATATCGTAATCATTACCTTTATTTCTTAACCAAACCGGAAAACGCAGATCATAACATATAATAGGGCAAATTTTCCATCCGTTTAATTCTACAAACAGTTTCTTTTCGCCTGCCGTATACGTATCATCTTCCTTACCTAATCCAAAAAGATGCCTTTTATCATAGTACTCATAGCTTCCATCCGGTCGCATCCAGATCAATCGGTTGTAGAACTTACCCTTCTCTTTAATAATGATAGTTCCAGTAACTACAGATTCAAATTTTACCGCCTGTTGGTGCATCCAGGTCATGGTTTTGCCGTCCATCTCTTCAGCAAGGGTTTCGGCTTTCATGGTAAATCCGGTTGAGAACATCTCAGGTAAAACTATAAGTTCAGTTTTTTCCCGAATGGATGAAAGTCTTAATGAAAGATTTTGAAGATTTTTATCAATATTTTCCCAGAACAGATATGCCTGGAAGGTTGTGATCTTAAGGGTGCTCATCATGATTAGTTTAAACGTATTAAACTTTAATTAATTTTTCGACCGCCTTCACCAATGTCTCATTCTTTTTTGCAAAACATAAACGTAAAACTCCATAATCTATATTTTTAGTATAGAATGCTGATACAGGTATTGTAGCAACTTTAAAATCTGTAATTAAACGTCTGGCAAAATTTAAATCCTTTTCCTGGGTTATTTGATCATAAGTAACTGATAGAAAGTAAGAACCGTGACAAGGAAGCATTTCAAACCGGGTACTTTTGATTAAAGTAGTGAAAAAATCTCTTTTTTCCTGAAAAAAGCCTGCCAGTTCCATATAATTACTCTCCTTTGCCATAAAATCTGCTAAAGCGTGTTGCATTGGGGTGTTCACACTAAATACCAAAAACTGATGAACTTTCCTGAACTCAGTCATTAAGACTGCTGGAGCCAGACAATAGCCAATTTTCCATCCCGTATTGTGAAATAGCTTACCAAACGAGGCAACTATGAAACTTCGTTCTTTTAATTCCGGGAATCTCGCCATGCTCAAATGAGTTCTACCATCATAAATCAGGTGTTCATACACCTCATCGCTTAATATAAGAATATCTGTTCGCTTTGTTATGGAGATTAGTTCCTTGATGTCGTTCTCATCTAATATACTTCCGGTGGGATTATGCGGAGAGTTAAGAATGATCATTCGGGTACGGGAAGTGATCAGCTTTTTTACCATACTCCAGTTTGCACGGTAATCAGGCGGCTGAAGTTCAAATGGTTTTACCAGCCCTCCTAAAAGTTTAATAGTAGGAGCATACGAGTCATATGCGGGTTCAAAAATGATCACTTCGTCATTCGGTTGAATAATAGATGCCAGGGCTGTAAATATGCCCTGTGTTCCTCCGGCAGTTATTGTTATTTCCGTGTCGGGATTATATTCTGAATTATGGAGTGCTTTAACTTTTTCTGCAATCCGTTCCCGCAATGCAATCACTCCGGCCATCGGTGCATATTGATTTTTTCCGCTTTTCATATGCCGGTTAACCAATTCAATTAGTTCAGGAGCACTCTCATAATCCGGAAAACCCTGAGAAAGATTTATAGCTCCATGTTCATTGGCTAGTTGCGACATTACTGTGAATATTGATGTCCCTACATTTGGAAGCTTTGAGATAAGATTAGTCACGATTTAACAGCAATATTATTAAATGGTTCGGCTCAGTTTTATGTAAAGTTCTAAAAATAACTATTTTTACTAATCAAAGTAGAATATGACGTTTAAAACGAAAGAAAGCAGATTGTTGCTTGTACTCGGATCTTTTCTGATTGCCAACGCAATTCTATCTGAATTTATTGGCGTGAAAATATTCTCAGTGGAAGGATCATTAGGTATCAGGAAATTTGATATTAACTTGCTGGGAGTTCCAGATCTATCGTTTAATATGTCAGCTGGAGTGCTTACGTGGCCTTTGGTTTTTATTATGACAGACATTATTAATGAATATTATGGAATTAAACAGGTGCGGTTCCTTTCTATTCTTGCATCGATACTTATTGCCTATGCATTTTTAGCCGTTGGATTTGCAATTAATCTGGTCCCAGCTGATTTTTGGATAAACCAAACAGTACATGGGCAATCACTAAATTTAAATGACGCATTTTCTGTTATTTTTGGTCAGGGAATGTGGATAATAGCTGGAAGTATTACTGCTTTTTTGGTTGGACAAATTGTTGATGTTTTTATCTTTCAAGCTATAAAGAGAACAACAGGCGAAAAAGCTTTATGGTTAAGAGCAACAGGTTCCACATTAATTTCGCAGTTGGTAGATAGTTTTGTGGTAATATTTATAGCATTTTATTTAAACCCGAATTACCACTGGACCTGGCAAATGGTTGCCGCCATTGGATTAGTGAATTATACTTATAAATTTATTGTAGCCTTGCTGATGACTCCGGTGTTATATCTGGTTCATAGTTTGATTGATAATTTCTTAGGAAAAAATCTTGCAAAAAGAATGATCAATGAAGCATCGGCGAGGGTGAAAATATATTAGTGATCTCTAATCTGCTCCTGTCAGTGGCTTTCATCGTCTGAATTATAAAAGAAATTCTTCAGAAACTTTTTGCAATGTTTTTGAAGAATTAAGTTTTTACCGAGTTTTTAATGATATTGGTTGCCAGGTTTAGATGAAGTTCCACTTATGCAGTCTGAAGAAGGTAAATCCCCAACAAATAAACATCTTTTTGGCAGCGACTTTATTTGGGGTGTTTCAACAGCAGCCTTTCAGATAGAAGGCGCCCATGATGCCGATGGCAAAGGGAAATCCATTTGGGATGAATTCACTGTTAGAAAGCATAAACTATTTAAAGGTCAATCTGCAGATACAGCATGTGATTTTTATAACCGCTACTATGATGATCTTTTGCTTGTAAAAGAGCTGAATATACCTAATTTCCGCTTTTCTATTTCGTGGCCTCGCATATTCCCAACGGGTCAGCATCCGGTAAATCAGAAAGGTATTGATTTTTATAACCGGCTTATTGATGATTGCCTTGCGCTCGGTATTGAGCCGTGGGTTACATTGTACCATTGGGATCTCCCTCATGCCCTTGAATTAAAAGGCGGATGGAAAAATCGCGAAATCATTTCCTGGTTTTCAAGCTATGTTCAAACTTGTGCGATGTGCTTTAGCGACCGGGTAAAAAACTGGATTGTGATGAATGAACCTATGGCGTTTGTTGGTGCAGGATACTTTCTGGGCTTACATGCTCCCGGTAAAAAAGGGCTCAATAATTTTCTGCCATCGGTGCATCACGCCGTATTATGTATGTCTGAAGGAGGAAGAATATTACGCGCTGACTTACCGGCAGAATCGAATATCGGTACTACATTTTCATGTTCGCATATTGAAGCTGCTACTAATAAGGAAAGAGATTTATTAGCGGCTCACCGTATAGATACGATGCTTAACCGTTTGTTTCCTGAACCGGTTTTAGGATTGGGTTATCCTGTTAAAGATCTGCCTGTACTGAAAGCCATAGAAAAGTATATGAAGCCGGCCGATGAAGAAAAAATGTCTTTTGATTTTGACTTTATCGGTATCCAGAATTATACCCGGGAGATTGTGAAATACTCTTTTTTTACTCCATATTTAAGAGCCACTCTGGTTAAGGCAGAAAAAAGGAATGTACCTGTTACAGCGATGAAGTGGGAGGTATATCCGCCATCTATTTATCACGTGATCAAGAAATTTAATGCTTATTCACAGATAAAAAGGCTTATTGTGACAGAAAACGGAGCGGCATTTCCCGATGAGGTTAAGGAGGGAAAAGTTGATGATCCATTAAGAGTTAAATACCTGCAGGAACATTTAAGCCAGGTGCTCAAGGCTAAGCTGGAAGGCTATAAAATTGATGGATATTTCGTATGGACCCTTTTGGATAATTTTGAATGGGCAGAGGGTTATCATCCTCGCTTTGGACTCATTTATGTTGATTTCAATAGTCAGGAACGTATTATTAAAGAATCAGGCTATTGGGTAAAGGAGTTTTTAAAGCCTTAGCAGGATGTCGGGAATTAATGAAAGTTGTGATATCTTCCCGTAAGATCCGACTATTTGTATTTACATAAATATGAAGTCTGTTGCCTGGATTGTACTTTAAAGGATGAATTTGCCGGTACTTCAAATTTCTGTCCTGAATGATATGATTTCCATTCTTCGGTTCCCTTTAATAGCACATTTAGCTCGCCTTCAATAATATGCATGGTTTCATGGGTTGATGTGCCAAACTCGTACTCTCCGGGTTCTATGATACCAATTGTCGATTTTCCATCGGCTGACTGATAGCCAAGAGATTTTACAGCACCATCAAAATATTCGTTTACAGTTATCATATTCTATTTTTGCTTCAAATATATATAAGAGTATAGAAAAATCCGGTGTGTTCTTTTCATAACTAAAATAATATTGCACTAATTTCGCAGTAATCCATACTCATGTTAGAAATCATTTACCACGACCAATATCTTATAGCTATAAATAAGCCACATGGATTATTAGTTCACCGGTCACGTATTGCTGCTGATGCAGAAGAATTTGCCTTACAACTATTAAGAGATCAAATAAACCAGTGGGTTAATCCTGTCCATCGCCTGGACAGGAAAACCGGTGGTGTATTATTGTTTGCTTTGAATAAAGAGGTTGAGACAGCAATGCACCGGCAGTTTTATGAAGGCTCGGTTAATAAAAAGTATCTGGCAATTGTTAGAGGATACACTCCTGATAATGAGGATATTGATTATCCATTAAAAAAAGAAAATGGTACTATACAGGAAGCGTTCACGACATATATAACATTGTTAAAAGCCGAAATACCGGTACCATTTCGCGGGCATGAGACATCCAGGTATTCTTTGATTGAGGCAATGCCTGAAACCGGGAGAATGCATCAGTTAAGGAGGCATTTTGCACATATTCTGCATCCTATTATTGGTGACAGGAAACACGGTTGCAACAAACAAAATAAGCTCTTTAAAGAACTATGGGAAATGACAACTATGTTATTGCACGCCTCCCTTCTTGAATTCAATCATCCTGTTACCGGATCATTAATAACTATTGAGGCTCCGCTGCAGCAAGAATTTTTGCGGGTAATGAATCTGATGGGGTGGAAACTTTAAAATAGTTGATTCTCTCTTTTTTGACGTATTAAGTTAAAATTATACTGCTTTCTATTGCACTGAATTTAGTTCACAATTGAATCAATTCCTGAATCTTCTTGCGCCAAAAAATAATACGGATACACTTAAGACGTTACTGATGTAGAGAAATCAGTTAAAACCCCCGGGTTTGGCATGATTTTTCCCATACATCTATTAAATAATTACATTATGAGAAAGATAGCTTTAGTAGTTGCATTAGCCTCCGTATTTGCGGCGTGCAACAATAACGAACCACTACTTAAAGGTTCAAGAACGGAAATTGACTCAGTAAGAATTGTAAAAGAATCTATCAAAAACATAAGGGATAGTTTGAAGCTTGATAGTTTCGAAAGAGCTGAAAAGGCTGAATTGAATGCAAAAGAGCAAGCTGAAAATGCTGCATTTTACAGGCCGGTAGCAACTCAAACTCAATATGTGAGAACTTCATCCAGAACCAGAGACTATGAGCCCCGGTATGAATCTCAACCGGTAGTTCAGTCACAACCAGTTAGAAAAAAGGGTTGGAGTTCTGCAGCTAAAGGAACAGCAATTGGTGCCGGTGTTGGCGCTGTTACTGGTGTTTTGATTGATAAAAAAGATGGCAGAGGCGCTGTAATTGGTGGTTTACTAGGTGCAGGTACCGGGTATGTTATTGGACGTTCGCACGATAGAAAAACTGGTAGGGTTCAGCCCAGATACTAATATTATCCTTTGATTCTTTACAAGCAAGGGGGAAGAACCAAATTCTTCCCCCTTGCTTTTTTTATACCCTGTACTACTCGAATAATTTTAATTATTGTTCAATTACCTTGATTAAGGTGCCTTTTTGAACTCTGTCTGATAACTTCATCCCATTTAAAACAGCAAATTCTTCTAACCTTTTAGTAGCAACACTGTGATTTCTTAAAGCTTGTTCAAGTGTACTGTTTTGTGCCACCGTTTTTATCCTTACTCGCTCGGGTTTGCGATTCAGTTTTGATGCATCTGTTAATTGTCTGAAACTTTGCATTGAATTAGTAAACTGCTGGGAATAATAGTTAAAATCACTTATCCCGGATACGCCAAGCATTAGGTATATCGCATCTCCATACTGAATAAAATAAGAAAGGGTCCTGATGGAGGATTGCTGTTGCTGTTGTCCTTGTTGCTGCTGCTGATCAGCTACAACGGCTACTGCTCTTAATCCATTTACACTAATTTCCCTTGAATCAATGGCCTGTAACTGGTTTTGCTGTAAAAAGGTGCTGGCCGCTTCCTGAAGTGTTTTTCCGGGAGCAAAGGTGAACATCATCATCGCTTTTCCATCTTTTGGCGCAAGCTGTACACGTTGGGGAGTATTTTGGTAAGCCCAGTTTGGTGGCGTGGAAAATTGAAATTTCAATACCGGATGATAAAATACATTGTTTTCCAGAAATCCACCTTTAGGATCCTCTCCATAAATTAGCCCCTCAATTCTTCTCAAATAAGAATTACGGTTAATAGCAGGATTTGAAAGATTAAGTTTGGCTTTCCATTCATTGGCAACTTTACTTACGGTAGCATTCCGGGCGGCAGGAGAGGGATGTGTTGATAAGAAAGTTGGTAATTCTGCACTTTCCTTCTCTTCGCTTTTTCGTTCCAGAGTATTAAAAAAATTTGCCATTTGTTGAGCATCAAACCCGATTTTGGATGAGTACTCAACTCCTAAATTGTCTGATTCTCGCTCTGCATCTCTCCCAAACTTTAAGAACAACAAACTTAAACCCTGTGATGCTGCTTCACCAAATTGGGCCAATTGTGGGGACAGCATCATACCGGCAATTAAGCCTAACTGGCCTAAAACCTGGTTTCTTTGTTGTATAACAGAGTGTCTGGCAGTAATATGTCCGATCTCATGACCTAAAACACCTGCAAATTCAGCCTCATTGTTAAAATGAGCCATGATGCCACGTGTAAAATATACATATCCGCCCGGTACAGCAAAAGCATTAAGTACTTCTGAATCTACAATTCTAAACTGGTAATCGAGATTAGGCCGGTGCGAAACTGCGGCCATTTTTTTACCTTCCTGGGTGATATAATCCTGCAATGCTTTATTCTCATATAATCCAAATTGCTGTATGATTTGTGGATCAGCTTCTTTTCCCATTGCAATTTCCTGTGCCTCAGACATTAAAACAACCTGTTTCTTTCCGGTTACAGGATTAACCGCGCATGAATTTGAAAGTAGAATTCCGGTTAAGCAACTAATTAAAATGTAGTTTTTCATAAATGATATTTTTATAGCGTGTGTGATCTCAGATAATTATAAAACTTCTAAAGACATGAGGAATAGCATTCTATGAATGACATATCTTGGTTTATAATAATCAATATGCTCTTCAGATCGATCTGACTATGTAACAGATATATAACAGTTTAGTTGTTATTTTTTATTATTCAAAGGCTTATTGGTCTTAATGATTGTTAAAAGATCTTTAAAGCGGGCGGATATATTACGGTATCGTTTTCGCAAAAATAAAAGGTCATATTGTTTTTTCGGGATAAAAAACTGTGTAAAATTGCCGCAAGAAACCATTGCTGATTTCTCCTCTATACAAAATAAAAATATATGAGTAATAGTGAACTTGATTCCATTTTTGTTTCGGAAGAACAAATACCTTCTGACTTTATTCTGCATGAAGAGATTCACCAGACAGAGTATCTTAGTAATGGTGAGATGAAAAAGTGGTCTGGTGATACCCATAAAGTTTATTCTCCGATTTGTATTAAAAACGGGAATCTACTTGAACGGAAGCTGATAGGAACTTATCCTGTATGTACTTACAAAGAAGCGGAGGAATCATTAAACGCGGCGGTTAAAGCCTATAATAATGGCCGAGGAATCTGGCCCACAATGAGTGTTGCGGATAGAATTCGTTGTGTTGAGCAGTTTACCTATAAAATGCTTGAGCAAAAGGATATTGTTGTTAAGCTGATCATGTGGGAGATCGGTAAGTCATATGCTGATTCAGTTAAGGAGTTTGATCGCACGGTTGAATATATTTATGCTACTATTGATGCTCTGAAAGATGTAGACCGTCAATCGTCGGGGTTTGAAATACAACAGGGAATTATTGCCCAGATCAGACGTTCTCCTTTGGGTGTAGTATTGTGTATGGGGCCTTTTAATTATCCGTTGAACGAAACCTTTACAACGTTGATACCTGCTTTGATCATGGGCAATACGTTACTCTTTAAACCACCAAAACATGGTACGTTACTTCATTATCCTCTGTTAAATGCATTTAAAGATTCATTTCCGGCAGGAGTAGTGAACACTATTTATGGCCGCGGGCATGATATCGTTCCAGGTTTAATGGAATCGGGAA
>DASWTL010000346.1:0-23773 GCA_036402155.1 Sphingobacteriaceae bacterium
TTAAAACGACAGAAAGCGAATTAAACAGGAAACAAAAGGGCAAAATCCTTCAGCATTAAGATGCCGCTGCTCGCATAACAGACCGTACAGATCTCCATTGGGAATCCAATTTAATAGCTTGTAAGTTTTTCATTTAGAGCAGATTACCACATCGGCAGGTTTTTAGGTCGTTTTTACACAATTGCGGGTGTAAATCCAAATATCGCGCTAAATTGCGTTCTTTCGCTTCCACCACCAAAGCAGAAAACCGGTAATAGAAAGTATAGGCGCGCTTAAACCTGTAAGGCAGAAGAGTAGTTTAATGGGAAAGTTACCGAATTCTACAAAGTGTACAGCCCTGACAATGCTGGCAAGTTTTGTTTTGCCGTCAGCCGATGGGTTTAGTTTTAATTCTGAAATTTCTCCTGTAGATGCGTCTATAGCCACGGAATTATAAAATTTGCTCCAGAAAAAGGACTGCCCATCCACTTTCCCGGATATGCCTAATGGTTTACCTTCGGCAAGAGGAAACCGTATATAGGAGGGTTTAAATAACGGATACTGGGATTTCAAAACTCCAAGCGCACTGTCTATTGAAAATTTTATCTCCGGACTGGTGATAACCTGTGATTTAGCACCGCGCTTCTTTATTCCGCCAGAAACAATATCATAGCTGATCAATACCCCGGAAAGTACAATAAATATATTCAGAAATAATGCCCAGACACCGACATATCTGTGTAAAGAGGATGCAATAGACCTCTTATTCTTTTTCCGGAACTTTATTCTGAACAAAAGCATATCCATAAAAGCCTTCCGGTAAATGATTATTCCGGTAAGTATGGATAAGAGAAAAGCAATCCCGGCAATAAATACAACAATCTCTCCAATCAGAGTAGCATGAAGTGAATAATGAAGCGTTAAAAGCCATGTGGTGAATGTTTTATTGCTGTCAATAGCCTTTATAATATTACCGGTTGAGGGATGTACAAATACGGTAAGCCGTTGTGCCGGGTGGCGGATACTGAATATTAAAGTTTCATTAGGATTTTCTGAAAAGCGTTGAAGGCGTAACTCGCGGTTTGGATACTTTTCTGCAATGGTATGGTAGGCCTTATTAATACTTACCGGTTCATGATTATTAGTTGTCAGGAACCTGCGGAATTCTAAAGCTTCCAGCTCCTCATGGAATACCAGGACAGATCCGGAAAGGCCTAGTATTAATATGATGATACCGGCAAAGAGCCCGCTCCATTTATGTACCTTGTAAATACGTCGACCTAATCTCCTGATCATAAAAAAGAAGCAACCGCAAGCGGATGTAGTGAAATTATAAACTGAATGACAGGCTTAAATTATAGCGGATACCATTAGCTCTGGTGTATTCTCGGTTACGACCCATAAAAAGTGCAGCAGGCATATAGTATTCTTTGTTCAGCAGGTTTTCAATTCCTAGGTTAAGGGAGGTGATCCGATTGAATTTATATGAACTGCTCAGGTTTATAATTCCTGAGCTTTTTATAGGGCCCTCGCCATAAGCAAAGGTTCCATTAGCTTTCGGGGCAAAACGGTTTCTTTTTGCAGTGTATACATAGTCGGCCCGCACATCCCACGATTTCAGCGGGCTCACTTTGATGTATCCGGTAGCTTTTGGGGGTGATATTCTGCTTGTATTCAGGTATTTGTCATCTTTGTCTTTGGCGTCGCCGTCATTGTTTCCGTCAATTTTACCTTCCACATAGGCATAGCTGCCTCCCACTGTTAAATATGAAAGCGGATTAACCGATGCGGAAACTTCATAGCCATGGATTTGCTCAGGCTCACGCCTGGTAACAAAAATCCCGTTCTGTTCAATCATATTAGCTCCCAGCTTCGATTTGCTGATGTAATACACCGCTTCGAAATTGAATTTTTTGAAATCCGAATTGAAGCCGGCTTCGTAATTATCGACAATTACCGGATCGATATTCAGCTTTTTAAGCGTGTTTTCCTGGGCAGTTCGCAAAATTCTGCCTAATTCAAATATAGAGAACCCCTGTGAGTAACTTACGTAAGGTTTGAAATAATGCAATGGTGTATACCGCAGACCTGCATTAAATGTTAATGCATTATAATCAAGCCGGCCACCCTCAACAGCTATCGATCCTGCATTATTTGGTCCCGTAGCAAGGGTGTTAAAATCATTAACATCAATAGTGATGTTCTCATAACGGATTCCGGCTTTCAGATTAAAATTATTGAACAAGGTGGTGTTGAGTTGAGCATAGGGCGCCAGGTTTTTCATGTCCATTTTTGGAGCCCAAACACGCCCATCCACAAGTGGCTGTGATGTGATATCGTTTAACAGATCTATACCATAAGTTAAGTTAGTACTGGCATTTTTGAAGGAAAATGGTGTATTTAGATTAACTCTCAATCCTTTTTTATCAGACTCGATAACTGATTGACCGCCCCCATAAAAGAAGTCGTCGAATCCGTAAATGGTCTTAAAACTTTGGAAGTATGCATTTGCTTCAAGGTCTGTTCTATTGAAAACCTGTTTTGATATAAAGGAAAGATTTCCGTTATGGTTATAGCGTGTGCCCTGGTCAACACCTAATACATCGCCTTTTACTCCGATAGTTGGTGTTTCGCCATATTTACCTTCCAGCGGAAGATAATCGGATTGTTGTCTTGACCCGAAGTAATTGTACATCAATTCTAAACGATTCTTCTGATTTAGGGTATATCCAATTTTGGCAAATCCATTGTAACTTCTGGTCTCGCCTAAACCATAATATGGCGAAATCACTTCGCCCTCGGCATCTTTAAATACTCCGGTCTGATCAAATAAACCTGATACTACATAATCAATTTTTCCTGCCTGACCGTTAAATTGTTGCGAAAAACGTCCCCCCACTGAGTTTTTAACACCCACCAGGTTGCCGGTATTGCCAATCGTGGTAAGGGAATTAAAGTGATTGTTTCCCGAAGGCTTTTTAGTTATATAATTTATCAATCCGCCATCGGCGCCGTTTCCATAAATGGATGTTGAGCCTTTAATAACCTCAATGCGGTCAATAACAGCAGGATCTATTGTTCTGAAGTCACGGCCACCTGCGCGTAGCGGGGTTGATTGCGGGATCCCATCAACCAATACGAGAACATTCCGGCCACGTAATGTCTGGCCAACATTGGATGTGGTGTTATTTGCAAAACCAAGTCCCGGAACTGTCCAGGTTAACATATTGCTTAAATTTGGATTTATGCCCGCCTGTGTTTGAATTTCTTCGGCATTTAAAATAGTAACCGAAACCGGTGTTTTTCCAAGAGTTTCTTTAACACGCCCTGATGATACAATAACTTCCTGTAGTGTAGAAGTAGACGCGTTAAGCGTAACTTCTATTTCGGTGGAACCCGATGTAACTATCAACGGCTGTTCAACAGGTTGGTATCCAATAGATCGTACGGAAAGTGTATACGTTCCAGGTTTTATGTTGCGGATAAAGAATTCTCCTTTTGAATTTATTGAACCCGACAAGTTAGTATTTAAAATATTGGCTGTGCCCCCTTCAACAGGATCCCCGGTTTGATTTTTCACTTTCCCGGAAATATTGCTTGTTTGCGCTAAGGTGACATTCAGGGTTAGAATCAGCACAAATACCGATAAAATTGCTTTCATGTTATTTAGAATCTTTTTAAATAAGACGCAAATCTATAATAAAAAGTTATTATTTAGAATTAATTTAAATAAGTTTTTAAGCACTAAGCGTTGCATGCCGTAAAGGGCTTGGAGCTACGATTAGCTTATTTAATGATAAAGGAGAAAGTTCTGCTGTAATTTATTTACTCAACTGCTGTAAAAAATCGATTACTTTTTGGTTGCTAAAATCGCCGGCCCCTTCATGTTTAAAGACGAGTTGACCTTTTTTATCCAATATAAGCGTGGTAGGAATTGTACCGCTCATCAGGGTTTCGGGGATAGCGCTTGCAGGAGTAAATACCGGTAAGGTAAGTTTTTTCCGGTCCATGTATTTCTTTGCTTTAGCATAATCGTTATCCACATCTACCATTAAGAAAACGATATTTTTGTTATCCTTCAGTTTTTGATAAAGGGTTTCAATGGATGGCATCTCGGCACGGCAAGGTGGGCACCAGGTAGCCCAAAAGTTAATGAAAACCACTTTTCCTTTTAGGTCTGATATACTTATGATGTTTTCTTTTCCATCTTTAAAAAAGATATCAGAAACCGGGGAATTGGCGTGCTCACTTTTATCAGATTGGTTTATATCAGGCTGAAACAGGCCGACTTTCATCAAACCCTGGATTAATAATCCTTTGGCAGAGGGACTGAAAATAACAACTGCAGCAAAAAGTATCAGGAATACGGTTGTAATATTGGAAAGGGAGAATATTGTTCCGGATTTGGTTTTTTCGTTTTTTGATAATAGCATAGCGTCAAAGATGCACTTTTACATTCCGGCAGTTTGTAATAAAAGTTACATAAGTTCTTAGTGCGGAAGTTTCTTTTGCAATAATCCATAAACCCAGGTGCCAAAAATTGCACTCAACAGGGTAATAATAACAACATAAAATCCGCTTCCAACCTGGGCGTACAGTGGGCCAGGACAAGCTCCTGTAATAGCCCATCCCAAACCGAAGATCAGGCCACCATATACATTGCCCCATTGAAATTTCTTTGTTGGAATAAAGACTGCATCACCATGCAGGGTTTTTATCTTAAAGCGTTTTATGATCATGACTGACATCATGCCCAAAAAAATGGCACTGCCAATGATTCCATACATGTGAAATGATTGAACATGAAACATTTCCTGTATTCTGAACCAGGAAATAACCTCCGATTTCACCAGCACAATGCCGAACAAGGTTCCAAGAAATAGATATTTAAGATTATGCATGTGATTTTTTTAAAGTTGTAAAAGAAAAGGGAGTATCAGCCAGGTCATTATGAAACCTCCGATCATAAAGCAGCAGGTGGCTACCATGGAAGGCCATTGTAACGTGGATATTCCCATTATCGAATGTCCTGAAGTACAACCGTCAGCATAGCGGGTACCAAAGCCTACCAGAAATCCGCCTCCAACAGTGAAGATTAATCCGCGAAGAGTAAGAAGCTCTTTAAAGCTGAAAATATCCGTAGGTAGTAATGTTGAAAAATCCTTTACTCCCTGGTTTTTTAAAATTTTTGTCATTTCTGGTGTGATGGCAACCGGCTGATCGGTTGATAAAAAATGAAATGCAATAAAACCTCCTATAAGTATACCGGCAGCAAAATACAATTGCCAGATATCTTTCTTCCAGTCATATTTGAAGAACGAAATATTAGCCGGAAAACAGGCTGCACATACATGCTTAAGCGATGAAGAGATGCCAAAAGCTTTATTTCCTATAAGAAGCAGCACAGGGACGGTTAAGCCGATCAATGGGCCAGCCACATACCATGGCCAGGGTTGTTTTATGAATTCTAACATAATAATGATATTAAAATAAAGTTAGGGGAAATATACAAACATACTACTCTAATTATAAACTGGATTTCGTTGGCCTCGATGGCCCGCTATTAATGGAAAAAGACACCAAATTCAAGTACTCCTGCTATATATATAAATAAGGGATAAAAAACTCTTTATATTATCAATTTAGACTTCTATATTTGCGCCGGGAATGGGAATATTTTCTAAAACATGTGAATATGCTATGCGGGCAGTGTTTTTTATCGCTCACCGAACCGCTTCGGGTGGCAGAGTGGGTATTAAAGAAATTGCTAATGGAATTGGTTCCCCTGAACATTTCCTCGCAAAAATTTTACAGGACCTAAGCCGGAGAGGCATAGTTCAGTCTGTTAAGGGACCCAACGGAGGGTTTTATATGGATCGTGCAACCTTAAAAAAGCCCCTTTCGGAGGTTGTTGAAGCTGTGGATGGTAACGGAATATTTACAGGCTGCGGTTTAGGCCTGGAGTACTGTTCTGAAATTAATCCATGTCCATTACATCATGAATTTAAAGACATTCGAAATCAGATTCATGCCATGCTCCAAAATACCAGCATTGAAGAGTTTAATGAAGATCTCAATCTGGGAATTACTACGTTAAAGAAATAAAAAAATTTTCTAAAAAAAAGGATAAAAAGGTATTAATATATTATATGAAAAATTCGCGGATTTTAGGTGCAACAGGCGGGGTCATTATACTAAATGCAGGGTGTGTTTTTTCACTCTCTGCACAAACTCTGGAGAATTCTAAAACAACTGTATCGTCAGGATTTCTGATCATTCTGTTTATACTGGTTATGATTGCTCTTTTCGGGGCGTTGTACCTTTATCGTAAGGCAGACGAGATAAAAAGCATCACTAAAAAGAGGCTGAAAGAGGAAGAACATATCCGTTTCCGGGAGTATTTGAACACCCTGAGCAGTAAACAAATTGACAGGTATATCAAAATTATGGACGAGAAATCTGAGAAAGATTCATCTGATCATAATTTCAGATCCGGAGCCGTCTGTTCTTTGATAATGCTCACGCTATTTAGCGGATCAAGAGCATCAGCCCAGACTGCACAATCAGGTATAGATCTTGGTGCAGGCGGAATAATTATTACCCTGATATTAATATTGATTCCCGTTCTTGCCGGGATAATTTTCATGATCATCAAGATCAGAAATGTGCTTAAGCGATACCAGGATAAGCAGGATATTGAAGAGGCTGAGAGACTTGCAAATTATTTAAAGCTCTCAGCTACAGACGAAGTGAGTGCTTTACTAAAACGTAAGGAAGCACTCGACTATTCTTTAGCGAATAATGAATTGTCCGGGCAGCTTCCACCTGAAGATAGCAAGGGCTTGCTTCTTCATGTTACCGGCAGTGCCGGGTTACCGGTGGTATCACAGAAGAAAAAAGCGGTAGTAAGACCCGGGATTGATCCTGCCTTATCAAAACTGGTAATTTGGTTTATTGGATGCGCTACATTCTGGCTGGTATTTGGGACCACGGTTGGTGAATATCTGGGGATCAAATTTGTCGCTCCGGATGCCGATCAGTTAAGCTGGTTGAGTTTCGGTAGATTACGACCAGTTCATACCAATGCCGTATTCTGGGGATGGGCTTCACTGGGCATGTTAGGACTAGGATATTATGTTGTTCCTCGTGTTAGTAATGCGCCATTGAAAAGTCTGAAACTAGGATGGTACACCTTATATCTGATCAATGCATCTGTAATTATCGGAACTATTTTTTTAATGGCCGGAATTAATAACGGTGGTGGTGAATATCGCGAATATATCTGGCCGGTTATGTTATTATTTGGAATTGGTTTAGCCTTAACGTTAATCAATTTCCTTCAAACCATTGCGCAACGAACAACCAAAGAGATCTATATTTCTAACTGGTACATCGTTGCATCCATCATATTCGCCATAGTTATTTCTATTGTAGCTTATGTACCGTTATGGCAGGATGGTCTTGGCGAAACCATAATCCAGGGATATTATATGCACCAGGGAGTTGGCATGTGGTTTATGCTTTTTACCCTGGGAATAGTTTATTATTTCCTCCCGCAGCAGTTAAATAAACCGATCTACTCATATAGTCTGGGAATTCTGGCTTTCTGGGCGCAGATTCTGTTTTATACGGTCATCGGTACCCACCACTTTGTATTTAGCTCTATACCATGGTGGCTTCAGACTACGGCTATTGTCGGAAGCGTAGGGATGGTTATACCTGTGGCAGCCGGAACAACTAATTTTTTACTCACGTTTAATGGAGCATGGTTCAAGGTTCCGTCCAGTTATACCTTGCCGTTTTTCCTTGTGGGTATCATCTTCTATTTTACAGGATCACTTCAGGGAACAGCAGAAGCGTTCCGTTATACTAATCAGATCTGGCATTTCACCGATTTTACAGTGGCACACTCGCATTTAACCATGTATGGCATTATATGCTTTTTCCTTTGGGCCGGAATATATGCAGTAGTCCCAAGATTAACCGGAAAAGAAGCTCCGCAAATAACGGTAGGAGCGCATTTCTGGCTGGCGCTGATCGGACTTTTGTTTTATACTATTCCGCTGATGTATGGCAGCACGCTTAAGGGCCTGATGTGGATGGAAGGCAAGCCATTTATAGACAGCGTTGTGCTTATGGCTCCTTACTGGTTATGGCGGGCTATCGGTGGTAGTCTGATGTGGTTGTCGCATCTGTTTTTTGCTTATAATTTTTATAAAATGCTGGTTGGCAGCAATACTGTGGATGTTCGGGAGGTTGCAATTGAAAAGCTTAACCAGTCATATGCTTCTGCCGAAACAAAACTTTAATTCTTCTGAGAACAATGGAATTTTTCAATAATCATAACAAATTATATACAGCAGCATTTCTGCTTTTTCTTGCCCTTACATTATTTGTATGTATTGTGCCGGCCATAAATAACCAAAATAGCAATGCACCTTTGCCCAATGCTATTCCTTTGAGTGAAGAGGCTACAAAAGGCAAGGCTGTGTTTATATCTAATGGTTGCGTAGCCTGCCACACTCAACAGGTACGAAATATTGACATGGATAAAACCTGGGGTTCCCGTCCCAGCATTGCTGCAGACTATGCAGATATTCATCGCACAGACTTCTGGCGCAATACAGCAACCCTTATGGGTACAGAACGTACCGGCCCCGATCTTACTAATATCGGTTCCCGCCAGCCAAGTATGGAATGGAATTTGACGCATTTATATAACCCGCGTATTGTGGTAAAAGAATCCATTATGCCTCCTTATCCGTGGTTGTTTACTATCAAAGACAAAGCTGAAGAAGGTGATGTGGTGGTGAGCGTTCCGCAGGAATATCTTAATGGGAAGAAAGGAAAGGTAATTGCAACAGAGGATGCTTTAAATCTTGTAGCATATCTTCAGTCGTTAAAACAAACTAAATTACCTGATGGAACTCCGCAACCTGCATTTCTGTATAAAAAAGCTACGGATTTAACCTTGCCTGCGGAAGCCGGAGCAAAACCTGAATTAAATGGCGCCAGATTATACGCTAATAATTGCCAAAGCTGTCATCAGGCAAACGGCGAAGGTTTAAGCGGTGCTTTCCCGCCGCTTAAAGGCAGTAAGATCGTTCTTGATGATAATCCTGAACTATTTGTTGACATCATTATGAATGGATATAATGCACGGCCTGACTTTGGAGAGATGCCGGCGGTTGGGAAAAATAATAATTTAAAACCGGAAGAGATTGCGGCAATTATGAATCATGAAAGAACAAGCTGGGGAAACAATGGCAAGAAGGTTACTGCCGAAGAGGTTAGTAAGCTGATTGATTTAATAAACTCGCAGGCTCAATAAAGAACTCTGATATGCAGATAACTGATTTAATGTTTTAGAAATATCTATGAAAAAATATCTTTTGATTTTACTTATGGCGCTATCCGGGTTTGTTGCAAAAGCCTGTCCGGTTTGTGACAAGCAACAACCGAAAGTTTTGCAGGGAATTACCCATGGGGCCGGTCCTCAAAGTCAATGGGACTATGTTATCATATCATTTGCTGTTGTAATTGTTGTAATTACTCTTTTTTATTCTGTTAAATGGCTTTTTCGTCCTGATGAGAAAGCACAGGATCATATCAAACAAATTATCATAAATGGGGAATAATATGGAAGAGAAAAGTAAAATATACATATTTATTGATGATGAGGTAAAACCTGTTGCAGAGCTGGTTTCTCCGGTTAATTTTGATCTGGATACCTCTAAATTAGTGGATGGCAAGCATACCCTGCGGATAGTGAGTAAGGATCCGACCGGAAAGGAAGGAATTCGCATTATCCCTTTCGAAGTTAGAAATGGTCCGGCTATAGACATTGAAGGAATTAAAGAAAATGCTGTTGTAGATGGTGTTATCCCAATTATGATCAATGCCTATGGAAAAGGAAATCAAAAGAACTTCCTGATTGTGGGTAGTGAAACGCCACAAAGTATACCGTTCTGGATATTTATTTTGCTTATTCTGTTTGTAGCGTGGGCAATTTATTTTCATATTACGTCCTCTTCAGTGAGCCTGTTTAATTAACAGGATCTAATGATGGTATCTTTGTATGAAAAAAAATCCTTCGCAATGTATGCTTTACGGAGAATTATGTAAATACTATTTTTTATCATTTTTACTATCAGGCCTTTTCCTCCTGACATCCTGTGATGCAAGAGAACCAAAAAACCGGCGGGCTAAAGTGGATTATATAAAAGAAATTCCCGGCGAAAATGATTCAATACCGGTGGCTATAGCAGAGAAAGGTGAAGTGCTTATTGCGTATTCAGATTGTTACACATGTCATAAGAAAAACGAAAAATCAATAGGTCCGGCATTCCGGGATGTGGCCAGAAGATATCCTGTACAGCAGGTATATATTAATATGCTGGCTCAGAAGATTATTTATGGCGGCAGTGGTGGCTGGGGACAGGCAATGATGAGCCCTCACCCAAATCTTACTCCTGATGATGCTAAGGTAATGGCAAGCTATATTCTTTCGTTAAAGGAAGAATTATAAAGCCGATATAAAAAATATAAAAAACTATTCAAACAGGGTACTGTCTCATTACACATATCTCAATACTCATATCTATCTATGAAACAAGACATAACAAATTTGGAAGATATCAAATTATTCGTAAACGAATTTTATGATAAAGTGCAGCAGGATGATGTTATAGGCCCTGTTTTTACCAGCGTAATAAAAGATTGGGGTCCACATCTGGAAAAGATGTACCTGTTCTGGAACGCTGCGTTATTCGGTATTCCTGGTTTTAAGGGTAATCCGTTTGCCAAACATGCTCCATTACCCATTAACAGTGAGCATTTTGATAGGTGGCTTCTCTTATTTAATGAAACTATCGACGCTAATTTCGCGGGTAAGGTGGCTACGGATGCTAAAAACAGGGCACAATTAATGGCTTTTATGTTTTTGAGCCGGCTTCAGAATATGACCGGTGGTCCTGATAAAGTAATTGTGTAATATGGGTGCGGAACACAATGACAATAATGATATTCTTACTGAAGCTGATATTGAGCTGTTAGTCAATACGTTCTACACGAAGGTAAGGCAGGATGATATTCTGGCGGAAGTGTTTAATGACGTAATAAAAGACAAATGGGACATTCACTTAAAACGGATGACCGATTTTTGGTCCACCATTCTTCTGTATACAAAAAAATATAAAGACGATCCATTACCTAAGCACATGCCATTGCCGATAGGACAGGAGCATTTTGACAGGTGGCTGCAGCTTTTTAATGAAACCATTGACATGCTGTTTGAAGGCCAGATTGCTGAGAACGCACGTAAAAGGGCTAACAGTATTGCCAGAATTATGAAGGCTGTTAAAGGGATATCTGAAAATTAACTCGGTTTAAAGTGAACTGATTCTTATCTGAAATTTGTGGCAGACACCGGGAAAAATATCCAAATAACCATTTTTTATGACGGGCAAACTCATATTGTAAGAACGTATCCTAATGAGTATCGTAATTTGATGATGCTGATCTATGATAAGATTTGTATTGAGGATTTTGGAGATTGCCTGGGAATGGGCAAGTGCGGTACGTGCTTAATTGAAATTATCGGAGCTCATGATGAGCTTACATCGTTTGACAGAAACGAAGAAACAACGATTGCTAAGGCAGGAATAGAGGGTAAAAATTTACGCCTGGCCTGTCAGATATTAATTGATCATCATCTCAACGGGCTTCAAGTGAATGTCAAATAAAAATCGTTCCTGATAACACTGAGTCGTTAATTCAGGGAGCAAGACGATCTATTTTCCACCCGCTACTTTCTTGCCGGCTAAATAAGAAACGATCATGTAAGCGGTTGGCCCTGTTTTGCCAGAATTCAATGTGGTCGGGGATTAAACGATATCTCACCCAATGCGGCGGTCGGGGAACGGAACTGCCTTTATACTTTCTTTCCAGTTGTTCAATGGCTTCTATAAAAATTTTACGGTTGGTTAGAACACTGCTTTGCTCCGATGCCCATGCGCCTATCTGACTTGCTCTGGGACGCGTTGCAAAATATTCATCTGATTCACGGTCGTTGATTTTTTCTACAGCCCCTTCTATTCTCACCTGCTTACCCAGTTTATTCCAGAAAAAAGTTAGTGATGCAAACTTGTTGCCCGCTAATTCTTTTCCTTTTCTGCTGTTTTCATTGCTGAAAAAAATAAACCCATGTTCGTTAAATCCTTTTAGAAGAACCATTCGTGCAGAAGGCCTGCCACTACTGTTAGCAGTTGATAATGTCATGGCTTCATAAAATGAAATGTTCGCTTTTTTAGCTTGTTTATACCATTGTGCAAATTGCGATATCGGATCAGCGCTGATATTACTTTCTGAAAGAAATATACCCGGTGTAAATGTTTCCTGCAGTTTAAGTTTCGCAAAATGCAGAATAATTCTCAACGGGTATTTTCCGAACATAGACAGGTTCTTTAAAAGATATGCCAGATCTTATTGCCGGATAAGATCTTATTTAATGGAATTTTTCCGGTTGCCTTATTTATGTCAGCTATTTGCTGTTCTAATCCATCCTCGTAAGTAGGCCGTTCATCTGCATACAATATCCCAAAAGGACGGGGGAAATATTCACCCTCAAACGAAGTGTCAAAGAACCGCGAAAGGAGGTTCGCTTTCGTTTTATCTTTTTCATCGTGTATCCATAGTTCGTCTACCGAAATTCCACTTTCAGGAATGTTTACAATTACCGGGGTCAGTCCTTCCAGCCTAATACCTTTCTCCTGGTTATTGCCGAAGATCAATGGTTTGCCATGTTCCACAAAAATCGCTTCATCTTTCTTGGTCTCTTTATCAGAGAAGGTGAAGAACGCGGCATCATTAAATACAGGGCAGTTTTGGTAAACTTCCACAAACGACGTTCCTTTAAACTCATGCGCTCTTTTTAAAACAGCCTGCATATGTTTTGGGTCGCGGTCAAGCGTACGTGAAACAAAAGATGCTTTTGCGCCCAGGGCTAATTCTGACGGATTAAATGGTTCTTCAACTGATCCATAAGGAGTGGTTTTTGTAACCTTGCCTTTTTCTGAAGTGGGAGAATACTGACCTTTTGTTAAACTGTAAATCTGATTATTGAATACCAGGTAATTCAGATCGAAATTTTTGCGCAGACTGTGAATAAAGTGGTTTCCGCCAATCGATAAGGAGTCGCCGTCACCGGATATTACCCATACGCTTAGATCGGGATTGGCAGCTTTTACACCGGAAGCTATAGCGGCAGCTCTTCCATGAATGCTGTGAAGACCATAGGTATCCATGTAGTAAGTGAACCGCGAAGAGCAGCCTATCCCCGAAATAAATACAAATTTTTCTTTCGGCACTCCCAGATCCGGGAAAACGGTTTGAACCTGCTTTAATATCGAGTAATCTCCGCAACCGGGACACCACTTTACATCCATACTGGACGCGAAATCATTAGCAGCTAATTTATTTTTTGGTTCTATTGTAAGCGTGTCCATATGAGTATTATTTTAATAATTCGGCTATTTTAGCTTTTAATTCGGTGGTAGTATAAGGGAGACCCTGAACTTTAGGAAGTCCGGTCGCCGGAACCAGATATTTCGCTCTGATCAGCTGTAATAATTGACCCGAATTCATTTCAGGTATTAAAATCTTCTCATACCCCTGTAACAGTTCGCCCAGGTTTTTAGGTAATGGATTAATATAGCGGAGATGAATATGAGCTACATCATAGCCTTCTTTTAAAGATTCGCGAACAGCAGTTTTTATAGCGCCATAAGTTGATCCCCAACCCAGTATCAGGAGTTTGGCTTTTTCATTACCTGAGTCAGCCTTAGCTAGTGGGATACTATCTGCTATTTTCTCAATTTTTGCAGCACGCAGACGAACCATCTTTTCATGATTCAATGGATCGTAGGAGACGTTTCCTGTTTCATCCTCTTTCTCCAATCCGCCTATACGATGCTCTAATCCCCGTGTTCCGGGTTTGATCCACGGACGTACAAGTTCTTCATTACGTTTATATGGCAATAAGCAATCATCAACTCCATTTGGTTTACTCAAAAAGTCAACCTTAATGGCCTTTAACTGATCTTCTGTCGGAAACTGCCATGGTTCTGAACCGTTCGCTATGTAACCATCGGTTAACAAGATAACCGGCGTCATGTGCTCAACAGCGATTCTGCAGGCTTCATAGGCCATGTTAAAGCAATCGGATGGTGAAGTGGCTGCCAGAACCGGTAGCGGAGATTCTCCATGTCGTCCATGCATAGCCATCAGCAGATCAGCCTGTTCTGTTTTAGTTGGTAAACCGGTTGACGGACCTCCGCGCTGAACATTCACTATGACCAGTGGAATTTCCAGAATGGTAGCCAGACCTATTGCTTCGGTCTTTAATGCCATTCCGGGGCCGGATGTTGTTGTTACAGCCAGGTTTCCGGCGTATGAAGCCCCGATAGCGGAGCAAACGCCCGCGATCTCATCTTCTGCCTGGAAGGTTTTAACGTTATTGGCTTTATATTTTGAGAGTTCCTGGAAGATATCTGTTGCAGGAGTTATCGGGTATGAGCCAATAAATAAGGGCAGCCCGGATTTCTCTGCTGCTGCAATTAAACCGATAGCCGTAGCGTGATTACCGGTGATGTTGCGATAAGCTCCTTTGGGTAATTTGGCAGCATTTACTTTATACCGTGTGTTGAATATTTCGGTATTTTCTCCATAGTTCCATCCGGATCTTAATGCCAAAATATTTGCATCCCTGATATCGGGTTTTTTAGCAAATTTTTCTTCAGCAAATTTGATGGTGGCGTCTAAAGATTTGTCAAACATCCAGAAAAGCAGGCCCAGGATAAACATATTCTTTGATCGCTCAATATCCTTTGTTGATAATCCTGATTCTGCCAGGCAGTCTTTCGTATGTTTTGTAACATCAACTTTATGAACCGTATAATTCTCAAGAGATCCGTCTTCCAATGGATTCACTCCATCCGGGTAACGCGCGAGGCCAAGATTTTTACGATCAAAGCCTGAGGTATTTGCAACGATTATTCCACCTTTTTTAAGCCTTGGTAAATCTACTTTCAAAGCAGCGGCATTCATTACAACCAATACATCATAATTATCTCCCGGAGTTAGAATTTCTTTACTTCCAAAATGTACCTGGAACCCTGAGACTCCGGCAATTGTACCCGTAGGTGCCCTGATCTCGGATGGGTAATCCGGGAATGTACTTAAATCATTACCTAATAAAGCTGTAGTGTCCGAAAATTGCATTCCTGTGAGCTGCATTCCATCTCCGGAATCTCCTGAAAAGCGTACCACAACACTTTCAGCTTCTTTTATTACAACAGATGGATCAGCTTTTTTTTCAATATTTTCCATGAGGATATGCAATTACTAACCGTGTAATATGTTTTTCTTTTCTTCAAGCTCTTCCTTTGTTTCAGCGTTTTCGGGGTCAGGAATACAGCAATCTACCGGACATACAGTAGCACACTGAGGTTCGTTATGAAATCCCACGCACTCGGTGCACTTGTCAGCAACGATATAATAAAAATCTTCAGACAATGCTGCATGAGCATCATCGGCATCACTGGTGAGGCCGCTCTTGGATACAAATGTACCGGACAGGCTTGTTTTGTCGGAAAATCTCCACTCTTCACCGTTTGCATATATGGACCCATTTGGGCATTCTGGTTCGCAAGCACCACAATTGATGCAATCTTCAGTAATTATAATAGCCATGATTTTGATGTTTTAATGTACCTTAAATTTAAGCTTCCGGGTGTTTACGATCCATGACTCAAATCATACAATTCTATGACATTAGTCACCTATTGAAGCTGTTGCCAATACATGGAAAGGGTGTCCGATTTAGCTGAAATACCTGATATTCAGATGGAATTGATTAAAATAGAAGTTGAAAGAATAGGTGGTTATAACAATAGTGATCAATTGTTGAATGCGCGACTGCCAGAGCGAGATTATAAAAGGTGATTACCCATAACCCGAAAAGGATATGTTGTATCACACCAGATTTTGGAATAGCCCAACCATGGTTAACAGGACAGTTTCATAAGCCCCTGAATAGGGGCTTTTTTAATGTTTTATATTCCAGTATCCTGGATTTGTGTCTTCCGAAATTTGGTTCCAAAAAGCCTGTGTAACCTTTCGCCCGTCAAAGGTTTTTAATCTTCGCTGATACACCCAAACAGTTGGGTTAAAAACCATATCGGTGACAGCAACAGTATACAATTGCGGTTCTTCTTCTGATTTCCGGACTTCCTCACTTACAATAACTTCAAAGTTATTATGGGTAAGAAGTGATGATAAAAACTCAGAACGTTCTCTTGTTACTTTCTTTTCTACAAAAGTAACGCGTTGTCCGTTAATATCTCCAAACTGGTGTGATCCTAAAAGTGCCATAAACTATTGTTTTATAGATAATCCGACCAAAGGCGGAATCTGTTACCGGGCTTATCCCGGGTCTTCTATTCAAATAAACTGATGCTTATTTTAAAAATGTAATCATAAAGTGGACTGTACAAGCCGATGGTTATAATACCTAACACCGAACAAACTAATCCCAGTTTCATCATTGGTTTACATTTGAAATACGGAATAGCAGTGTCGCTTTTACGTAAAAACATGGCTCTGACCACCAGTAGGTAATAATATAAAGCAATAGCAACATTTACCACGGCCAGAAATACCAGGAAATAATATCCTTGTGAGGCGGCTGCCATAAACAGGAAGAATTTTCCGAAAAATCCCGCCAGAGGAGGTATCCCTGCCAGGGAAAATAATGCCAGCAACAGCACCAGGCTCAGGTTTGGGTTAGTGCGGTATAACCCATTATAATCGTCAATGTTTTCTTTGCCTGTAGCATTAGAAACTGCCTGTACAACCCCGAAAGCTCCTAAGTTCGAAAACACATATATCATTACGAAATAGATTACCGTGGTTGCTCCAAGCTGATCAGCCGAAAGGAAGCCCAGTAAAATGAACCCTGCCTGCGCTATCGAAGAAAATGCCAGAAATCTTTTCAGGTTCTGCTGCCGGATGGCGAACAGGTTTCCTGTAAACATAGTAAGCAAAGCAATACCGTATAACAGGTAAGTCCACACGCCTTGTAGGGGCTTCATTACAGTGAATAAAAGCACCAGTAAGATAAATGCCGCAGCACCTTTTGAGATGACGGATAGGTATGAGGCAATGCTGATGGGCGCTCCTTCGTAAACATCCGCGGTCCAGAAATGGAACGGCGCTAATGAGATTTTAAAAGCCAGACCGGAAAAGAACATCAGGAAGCCTAAAATGGTTAAATGGGATGCCGATACCGTCATTATATCGAAATACAACGAACCGGAAGTGGCATACATCATTGAAATACCGAACAGTGCAGTGCCTGATGCCAGGGCTGCCGACAGGATCAATTTGATTCCGGATTCGCTTGATTTTTGCTTCAATGATTCATAAGCTGCCAGGGCTGTTAAAGGTAAAGTAGACAGCTCCAATCCAAGATAAAACATCAGAAAATCACCGGAAGATATCATAAAATATAGCCCCAATAAGGAAGAGAATATTAAAATGAAAAATTCAGTAGTCTTGTGCTGGTTGGCAACTTTATCACGTAACCAATCGCCGGTTTGAAGCAGTAGAATCAGTACCCCTAAATTTAAAACACTTTTAAAGAAATGCGTGATCATGTTTGTTTTGAACATCCCGCCAAAAAGTGTTCCCTCGGGTAAAGGAAGTAATACAAATATGGTATGGATTGCAAAAAGAATTATCCCCAGATTGACCAGGTTTTTTTTGTGTTTTTCACTTACAAAGATCTCGGCAATTATCAATAATAGCATGATAATGGTGAGAACAAGTTCGTGACGCATTAATAACAAGCTGCTAAAATCCATGGCTTAAATATTTAATGTTCTCAAATTGTGCAATAAAAGGTGTCAGGCTCGCAGAAATCATATCGCTTAGCCAAAGAGGGGCTAACCCCATGCCGATAATCGGTAACAGCAGCAGGAAAATACCATAACGCTCATACCATGTTGATGGTGGTAAAACGTTAAACTCCGGATTCTTAATTGGCCCCATAAGCATTATTCCTACAACTCTTAATATGTAAACCGCAGTAACTACGATTGCTGAAACCGTAACGATAGTGGCTATTCTCCGGAACAGATCGGGGTGTTGAAAAGCCCCCACAAAAATGTTCATCTCGGCAACGAAACCGCTGAATCCGGGTAGGCCTAAGGATGCCATTCCGGCAATGATATAGATAGCTGAAATAAACGGAATGACTTTTAACAAACCTCCTAATTTCATTATATCCCTGGTATGTGTACGCTCATAAATCATCCCGATCAGGGCGAAGAAAAGCGCTGTCATAAATCCGTGCGACAATGACTGAAGTATGGCGCCGTTCCAGGCTGTTTTGGTGAGCATTAACAGCGCCACCAGTACCATTCCCAGATGGCTAACAGATGAATATGCATTGATGTATTTTAAATCATTTTGCCGGATAGCACCAAGTGCCCCATATACAACCCCAAAAGAAGATAATATGATAAAGAACCACGACCAGTCCATAGCGCCCTCTGGTAATAAATACATGGCAACCCTGAATATTCCGTATCCTCCCAGCTTCATTAAAACTCCGGCATGTAACATAGAAACCGCAGTAGGTGCTGAGGCGTGGCCATCCGGCGACCAGGTATGAAAGGGGAATAAGGCTCCCAGAACAGCAAACCCGACAAAAGTCAGGGGAAAGAATATTCTTTGCGCCTCAAACGGTATGTTAACCTGTGCTATCTCCAGAATATTAAAGGTAAGCGGGCCTCCATCGGCATCGGAATTGTAATAAATTCCAAGAACTCCTACGAGTAAAACGGCTGAAGCTCCCATCAGCATGATAGTCAGTTTCATAGCGGCATATTCCTTTGGCCCCGAACCCCAGATGCCTATTAACAGGTACATTGGGATAACGGCTATCTCATAGAATACAACCATGGTGAAGAGGTCAATTGAAATAAAGAACCCGTAAACTCCTGTGGCTAAAACGATCAATGAGATGAAGAATTCCTTTGCCAGGTCTTCCACTTTCCAGGAGATAAAAACTCCTGCTAATACCACGATTGAGGTAAGAAGCAGCATGGCGACTGAAATTCCATCTACACCAATGGCATAATGAATATTTAGCTGTTCAAACCATACATAATCTTTTACAAAGACCATGATGTCGGTATTCACAGCTCGTTCAGTCTTATATGCGAAGAGTAAATGAATGGCCATCCCAAATTGAATAAGAGAACCAAAGAGGGAAACCAGACGAACTTGTTTACGGTTCCTGGTGAAAACCAAAACCAACATAGTAAGTATAGGAACTGTGACAAATAATGATAGAATATCCATAATTCAATAAATCAATTCATAAAATAGACAAAGACCATTACCAAAACCACAATGCCCGACACAAACGTAAATGCATAATCCTGCACCTTACCTGATTGTGTTCCCTTTATTTTGGATGAAATAGCCACCGTAGAGTTTCCGATTAAATTCATCGTGCCATCCACTACATTTCTGTCGAACCAGGCAAAAGGTTGAGCAATTCTTTTGAAAATAATTTGCCGTGTAATGAACAGATACAGCTCATCGAAATAGAATTTGTTAAAGGTCCACTTATAGAAAAAGCCGAATGCTGATGAGATAGTAGCCGGAATGGTAGTTTCTTTTTTATACATCACCCATGCCAAGAGTATTCCGATAGCCCCAATCCCTACAGACATGGCAGCGACATCCCAATGGAGATGAGTTGAATAGGCAACAAAATCCGGACTTACAAACTGGCTGAAAGGAATAAAACCAACTGTCGCAGACATGAGCGCTAAAAACATGAGCGGTAATGTCATTGACAGCGGCGATTCATGGGGTGCATGTTCGTAAACCCGATCTTTGCCCCAGAAAATCCCAAAGTATAAGCGGAACATATAAAAGGCAGTTAAACCGGCAACAATCCATTCAACCCAAAACAGCAGCGGGTTATTTTGAAAAGCAGCCACCAGGATTTCATCTTTACTGAAGAAACCAGCAAACGGAGGGATACCTGCAATGGCCAGGGCGGCAATTAAAAATGTGATATGCGTGATGGGTAAATATTTTCTTAAACCGCCCATGTCCTGTAAAAGATTACTGTGAACCGCGTGTATCACCGAGCCGGCACATAGGAATAATAGTGCCTTAAACATAGCGTGTGTAAACAGGTGGAACATAGAGGCGGTAAAGCCCAGGCCTTCATCTCCTCCATAACCGGATACGCCCAGAGCCATCATCAGATACCCTATCTGCGACATGGTTGAAAACGCCAGTATTCGCTTGATGTCGTGTTGTGTTAATGCAATTACTGCAGCAAGCAACGAGGAGAATGCTCCTACATAAGCCACTACCTGTAACGCAGCCCCATCATCAACAAAATAGAACATCGGAAATAAACGTGCTACCAGATAAACGCCAGCCACAACCATAGTTGCTGCATGTATTAATGCTGAAACCGGCGTTGGACCTTCCATTGCATCCGGTAACCAGATGTGAAATGGAAACATCGCCGATTTACCGGCTCCACCTGCAAAAATGAGTACCAATGCAGTAGTTATTACCGAAAATCCCATGAATGTTATTCCCGCATTCTGCATGATCGGCGAGTTCATGTCCTGCAGCGCTGCTGTATCATTCAGCGTTAAAAAGTCAAATGTACCGGTGTAGAAACCCATCATTAAAATTCCTATCAGAAATCCGAAATCCGCAAAACGGGTAACAATAAAGGCTTTTTTAGAAGCCGCAACAGCCGATGGTTTGGTATAATAATATCCTATTAAAAGAAAGGATGAAACACCAACCAGTTCCCAGAAAATATAGATCTGGAATAAATTAGTTGCCAGAACCAATCCATACATGGAAAATGAGAATAGTGATAAATAAGCGAAGAACCGGGTGAAACCAGTATCCCCATGCATATACCCGCGGCTGTACAGGTGTACCATCAATGATATGGTGGATACAACCACCAGCATCATTACTGATATAGGATCGATCAGAACACCCATATCGATGGCTAACGTATCTGTGAAATTCATCCAGACCGTTTTCTCAACAAAAGGTTGATAAACCCCATCCACTTTTCCAACATGGAAAAAGTATTGATATGCAGTATAAAGCGACAGGATGGTGGAAACTGACAGGCCTGATACTCCAATAATTCCGGCGGCCTTTTCCTTGATCTTTAAGCTGTAAATGCCCAATATCAAGAAAACGATCAGTGGAATAAGGGGAATTAGTATTGTGTATGTAAAATCCATGTTCTTAAATATTAATACTTCATTGTTTCTGTTTCTTTAACTTCTACTGACGTTACCAGCCGGTATAAATTGATAATGATTGAGATGGCCAGCGCCGTTTCGGCGGCGGCTACCGCGATGATAAACACAGAGAAATAAACGCCTTGCAACATATCAGGATACAGATATTTGTTAACTGCTACAAAATTTATAGCCGCAGCATTCAGGATCAATTCAATAGAGAGCAGAATTGAAATCAAGTTTGTACGCGTTACGAAACCATATACTCCGATGAAGAATAATAAGGTTGAAACGGTTAATATTTCATATAAAGAGACTCCGGCAGGCATATTAATAATTTTTAAGAGATAAACGGATTCCTTTTGACACGATAATGGCTCCAATAATCACAGCCAGTAACAACACGGTAATTACTTCAAACGGCAGGATATAGCCGCCTTCGCCATAGCTCAGCATGCCTTTGCCAATAGAGGCTACTTCGGTAGCCTGAGAACCCGCAGCAGGCTTCGGGAATGAGTGAGACCAAATAACTGATAAAGTAACTCCTGAGCCCAACAAGCATGCAATTCCAACCACCGCCCTTCTTGCCAGAGATGCCACATCCATTTGGTTATCAATCTGGTGTATCAGTAATACCGACAGGATAAAGAGTACGATGATACCTCCCGCATAGATGGTTAACTGTATAGCTGCCAGGTAATTATATCCGACCAGGAAGTAAAATCCCGCAACTCCGATAAGTACAAATAATAAATAAACTACAGCCCGCAGAATTTTACGACTCGTAACTGAGGCAATCGCAAACCCGATTATAATAGCTGATAAAATGTAAAAAATGATCCTTTCCATATTATTCCTCTTTTACACCCGGAGCCACTTTAGAGCCGGGTCTGTTTAAAACTTTTGTCAATTGAGTTCTGTCGTAGGTAGCGTTATTATAATTCTGGCTCCATTTGATCGCATCCGTTGGGCAAGCTTCCACGCATAACCCGCACATGGTACACATCGAAAGATGGTAGATGTGCTTCTCAATTTTTTTAACTTTTTTTCCTGTTTCTTCGTCAAGTGCACGATCCCAGATGATTTCAATAGATCCATTCGGGCAGGCTAACTCGCATTTCTGGCATCCGGTGCAACGATGTTCATTATTTACATCATGTGGCATCACCACTTCGCCTCTGAAACGATCGAACATTTGCAGGGTAGCCCGGTTATTTGGGTATTCCTGCGTGATGATCTCCTTCCGGGCATTAATAAAATATTTTCCTGTTACTGCCATGCCGGTTAGCAGGGACTTAACACCATAGTATATATCTGAAAAGTAACTCATAGCTAAAAGGTTATAGTCAATCCCAATGAGATAATAATTGCCATTAACAGGATGTTGAAAAGGTTAATTGGCAAGAGATATTTCCATTCAAGGGTTAATAACTGGTCAACTCTCAACCGGGGGAATGTCCAGCGAAACCACATCATCAGGAATATTAATGCTAAGACTTTAATCATAAACCAAAAGACACCCATCAGTGGAATTGAATCGGTAATGCCGAATGGTGATAACCACCCACCCAGGAACAAGATGGCTCCCATAGCAGCAATGATGAACATGTTTATAAATTCTGATAAGAAGAAATACGCGAATTTCATCCCGGAATATTCAGTATGAAAACCGGCGCCCAATTCTGATTCCGCCTCAACCAAATCGAACGGAGCCCGGTTGGTTTCTGCCGTACCTGCAATAATGAAGATCATAAAAGCAATTACTGCCGGGATGTGTCCCTGGATGATGAACCAGCCTCCCTGCTGCTGTACGGCAATAATTTCGGAGATCTGCAATGACCCGGCGAGTAATACCATAGTTAAAATAGACAAGCCCACAGACAGCTCATAGCTGATGGTTTGTAAACCACTTCGCATAGCGCCAATTAATGAGTATTTGTTATTGCTTGACCATCCTCCGAGTAAAATACCGATCACTCCCATAGACGACATGGCAATGACGAAGAAGACTCCGATATTGATGTCAAATGCGTGAAGCTCTTGTGAAAACGGGAGTACCGCCAGCACCATTAATGAGGTAACAATTACAAAGTAGGGGGCCAGGTTATACAGGAACTTATCTGCTTTTTCAGGTGCGGTTAATTCTTTTGAGACCAGCTTTAGTGCATCAGCTACTGTTTGGAATAGTCCCATAGGCCCAACGCGGTTTGGCCCTAAACGCAGCTGAAAAAACGCAGCAACCCGACGTTCCATCCAAACCAATAACAAGCCTGCAAGTGCAAAAAATGTCAGAAAAATTACGGCGATCAGCACATTCAGTACTACTGCTGCCACCGGTGCGGCCATCACATCGAAAAGCCAACCGTGAATATTTTGTGTTATACTAAGTAGCATATTCATAATTATTATCGGTCAATATCTGGTAT
>DASWTL010000347.1:0-19766 GCA_036402155.1 Sphingobacteriaceae bacterium
AAACACCCGAGAATATTCATTAATGTTGATTTTCCAGAACCTGATGGGCCCATTAATGCAACAAACTCACCCTTATTCACATTCAACGTAACCGACTTCAGGGCATGAATGGTCTCTGCACCTATAACATACTTTCTGCCAATATCTTTAATAGTTATAAGTGATTCTGGTGCCATATGATTTTTGTTAATTAGAGGGCAGACCCTGTCAGATTGTTACAAGTTATTCGCTCACAGATATTATAATAAACCCAACTACAGACTTACGAGTAATGATTTACGACTAAGCAAAGACTATTTATTAATCACCTTTGCCACCCTGAAATATCTTCCATCCTGTTTCGGAGCATTTGACAAAGCCTCTTCTACAGTGATTTCTTGTTTTAATTCGTCCTCTCTGTACACATTATGTCCATCTGTAAGATAAATTAACGGCTCAACATCATCCGTATTCACCTCATTCAATTTATCCATAAACTCCAGAATCCTGTTCATGTCATTGATCATAGCATCCTTTTCTTCCGGAAAAAGTTCAAGCCGGGATAAGTGAGCTATTTTGTCAACTGTAGAGCTGTCAATTTTCATGGATTTCCTTATTTATAATATTATATATTCTGTCTTTAAGTTCATCAGCCTGTTCTATGTTCATGCCAATCGTTTCGATAGGTTGATGAACACAAATATTGCAAATTCCCGGCCGTGAACCATATTTTTTTCCATCATCCCACATAATTTTCCAGGCTTTATGAATAGAAACAGGAATAATTGGTACTTGTTGTTCAATTGCAAGCCGGAAAGGGCCATTTTTAAAGCTATGTAATATCGGCGGGTAATTATCAGCAATTTTACCTTCCGGGAAAATCACCAGACTTACCCCCTCTTTTAAATAGTCCTCACCTTTCTTAAAAGCCTTATAAGCGCTTATTTTACTATCCCGATTAATAGGAATATCAATAGTTTTATAAAATAAGTTAACTAACGGATTGGAGTGCAATTCATCCTTGCCAATAAATGCAAAATGTCCTTTTGGAAGCATGGTTACTGCAGGAATATCAAGATTGGAGCTATGATTAGGGCAAATAATATAGGGTTTTGACCAATCGATCTTTGATTTATAATGATACCTATAAAAGATGCCTGCACCGGCCGAGCTCATCAGGCTTAATACACTTCTGAACTTATTTAACCTTTTATAGCGTTCAGGCTTGCGGGAATAAAAATAAAAGGCAGGGTAAAGTAAAACAAAGAAAAAAGTTACTGAAATTAAATAAAAACGCAGATGTAACTGCTTTAAACTATTTACCACAAATCAAAAATAGAAAAATTCCTTACTTTCGTCACCGTTATGGAAACTGTAGTAAGTGGTATCAGAAGCACCGGCAAATTACATTTGGGCAATTTTTATGGAGCAGTAAAAAATTTCGTGCAGATGCAGCATGAATACAATTGCTTTTTCTTTATTGCTGATTATCATTCGTTAACTACTCATCCTGCTCCGGATAACCTATTTCGTAATGTAAAACAGGTTCTTGTAGAATATCTTGCTGCAGGAATTGATCCTGAGAAAGCAACAATATATGTACAATCTGATGTTCCTGAAATTGCAGAACTTTACCTGTACCTGAATATGAATGCCTATCTCGGAGAACTTGAGCGAAGCACTTCGTTTAAGGATAAGGTTCGGGCACATCCAGACAATGTAAATGCAGGTTTACTTACCTATCCTGTATTAATGGCCGCTGATATTTTAATACACAAAGCAACTAAGGTACCCGTAGGCAAGGATCAGGAACAACACCTGGAAATGGCCAGAACTTTTGGCAATCGTTTTAACCGCATGTACAATGCGGAATTTTTTCCGGAACCCTACGCATTCTCGTTTTCAAAAAATCTAATTAAAGTTCCCGGACTTGATGGAAAAGGCAAAATGGGTAAGTCAGAAGGAGAATCAAACGCAGTTTATCTATCAGATGAACCTGATCAGATTCGCAAAAAAGTAATGCGCGCGGTTACAGACAGCGGTCCTATTGAAGAGAATCAACCAAAAGCAGAAGCCATTCAGAATTTATTTGACCTGATGAGGATTGTTTCATCAAAGGATACCCTGGATCACTTTGAAGACCTCTACAATAGCTGTCAGATCCGTTATGGCGATTTCAAAAAACAGCTGGCAGAAGATATCATTAGTACCACTGCCCCATTACGTGAACGGATAAATGAAATTTCTAACAACGAGGCCTACCTTCGTCAGGTATCACAGCGTGGAGCTGAAAAAGCACGTGAAAGTGCGGCCAAAACTGTAAAAGAAGTACGTGAATTGATAGGGTTTCGAAGCTTTTAGCAACTACTGCTTTGTACTATTGATTTTTACTTTTACCTTTTGGGAATAAACTTTTGACTTTGTAATTATGCATATTGCTGTTGTTGGAAATATTGGCGCTGGAAAAACCACACTTACTGAACTCCTGGCCAAACATTTGGGGTATGAACCGCAATTTGAAGCGGTAGAACATAATCCTTACCTCGAAGATTTTTACAGCGATATGAAACGCTGGAGCTTTAATCTACAGATCTATTTCCTGAATGCCAGGTTTCAGCAAATCATAGAAATTCAAAAAACAAATACCAACATCGTTCAGGATCGTACAATTTATGAAGATGCTTACATCTTTGCCGAAAATCTTCACGATATGGGGTTGATGACCTCCAGGGATTATGAAAATTACCGCGCCATATTCGACAATATCACCTCCTTCATTAAACCTCCGGATCTTTTAATCTACCTCAGAGCTTCAGTACCCACACTTGTAAATAATATTCAACGCAGGGGACGCGAGTATGAAGCAGGTATCCGTTTAGATTATCTTTCGAAACTGAATGATAAGTATACAAAATGGATTGATGGTTATAACGAAGGCAAGTTATTGATCCTGGATAAAGACAAGCTAGACTTTTCGAATAAACCCGAAGACATGGGTTTTGTAATCCAGCAAATTGAGCGGGAACTTCATGGTTTGTTTTAGCTGGTAGTGAAAACTCAGAACTGCACCTTATACCTCACCGTTTGGTTATTCCATTACTAAACCAGTATGGATCCAGTTCCTGAGCATGCTATGGAAATTTGTTTAAAATTTCCTAAAGAGTACTTAAAATTGGGCCATTCGGCAAATTGCCAATTATATGGCATGAGCCGATTATTTTAACTAATCGGCTCAACCATAATAAAAAAATGAGCCGATTAAAATTTCACCGGCTCAAATCGAAAATTGCAGGTTATAAATTCCACGACTTGCAGCACATTCTAACAGGAATGCATCCGGTGTATGACCATGCCTAAATAAGCCTCTTTAATGTACTTTCTATTTGCCCCAGATACGCCCTTCCAAACAAATTTAAATGAACTAACAACGGGTATAAGTTCCAGATATCCAGTCGTTCCTTCCATCCTTCCAGAAGCGGAAACTCATCATTGTATCCGATATAAAATTCAGATGTAAATCCTCCGAATAATGTGCTCATTGCAATATCAACTTCCCGGTTGCCATAATATACCGCAGGATCTATTAAAACGGGGCCGCTATTGCTGATTAGGTAGTTACCGCTCCACAGATCACCATGTATCAGGGACGGATATTCTTCAAAATATAGCGACTGCAATTTTGTCAGTAAATTTGAAATACCGATTTTTACCTTATTAGAAATCAGATGCTTATTATAAGATATCTTTAGCTGAGGTTCAAGTCTTTCATTTGCAAAAAACTCATGCCAGGTAGAATGACTCTTATTGCTTTGCCTTAAGGATCCAATGTAATTATCATGATCAAGTCCAAATTTATCAGCGCTGTGTTTATGCATTTGAGCTAACTGTTTTCCCATCAGGTACAAGCCGGAATCCACCTGTTGATTTTCAATCCAATCCAGGATAAGGAAGATTTCCTGCCCTGCCCTTCCGTGTGAAACCACTCTTGGGACTCCTATTGTTTTAGTTCCCCTGATCTTTTTTAATCCCTCAACTTCTGAAAGAAACAGGTCAGGTAACTGCTCTGCTGAGTTGATCTTCAGAAAGCAAATGCCCCTATCTGTGGTAATCTGATAGCATTGATTGATACTTCCGCCGGGTACCGGTTTTACTGCCTGCAAATTTCCTGTCACCATGGTTATGGCATCAGTGATTGGTTCGGATAAAAACATGGCATGAATTTACAATATCGCCCGCTAAATTTTGCATCCAAAAACCTATCTTTGCGCTTCAAATGAAGCATATACGTAATTTTTGCATAATAGCACACATCGATCACGGGAAAAGCACATTGGCTGATCGCTTGTTAGAATATACCAACACCATCACCAAGCGGGAGGCTCAGGCTCAATTATTGGATGATATGGATCTGGAAAGGGAACGTGGAATCACCATAAAAAGCCATGCTATTCAAATGGATTATATTCAGGATGGCCAGCAATATGTCCTTAACCTGATTGATACTCCAGGCCACGTAGACTTCTCTTATGAGGTTTCCCGGTCAATTGCAGCATGTGAGGGTGCGTTACTAATCGTGGATGCTTCACAGGGAATTCAGGCGCAAACTATCTCAAATTTATACCTTGCTTTAGAGCATGACCTGGAAATTATTCCTATTCTTAATAAAATGGATCTTCCCGGAGCTATGCCTGAAGAAGTAAAGGACCAGATTATTGAGCTGATTGGATGTAAGCGCGAAGATATAATTCCTGCCTCCGGCAAAACCGGAATGGGAGTTCATGATATTTTACGTGCGATAGTTGAACGTGTTCCAGCTCCAAAAGGTAATCCGGAAGGTGAGCTGCAGGCTTTAATTTTTGATTCTGTTTTTGATTCCTTTCGTGGGATTGTTGCCTATTTTAAGGTATTGAACGGTGAGATCCGCAAGAAAGACAAGGTAAAGTTTGTTGCAACGGACCGCGAATATATTGCGGAAGAAGTTGGGACTCTAAAACTTAAGCAACAGCCAAAAGATGTCATTAAAACCGGAGATGTTGGTTATATCATTTCAGGAATTAAAGAAGCCCGTGAAGTTAAAGTAGGTGACACGATCACACATAAAGACAGACCCAGCAGCGAACCAATCAAGGGATTTGAAGAAGTTAAGCCCATGGTTTTTGCCGGTATTTATCCGGTAGATACCGATGAATACGAAGATCTGAGGGAAGCGATGCATAAGCTTCAGTTAAATGACGCTTCCATCGTATTTGAACCCGAATCATCAGCTGCATTAGGCTTTGGATTCCGTTGCGGCTTTTTGGGGATGCTTCACATGGAAATCATCCAGGAACGACTGGAACGCGAATTTGACATGACGGTGATCACTACGGTGCCCAACGTGTCGTACAAAGCATTTACAACAAAAGGAGCTGAGCTTGATGTTCATAACCCATCCGACCTTCCCGATCCAAGTAAATTAGAATCCGTTGAAGAGCCGTATATTAAGGCTAATATCATTACCAAATCGGAGTTTGTTGGTCCGATCATGTCTCTGTGTATTCAAAAGCGCGGAACTATTATCAATCAATCGTATTTAACATCCGACCGGGTTGAGCTCGTATTTGAAATGCCAATGGGCGAGATCGTTTTTGATTTCTACGACCGCCTCAAAACCATTTCAAAGGGTTATGCATCGTTTGATTATCACCAGATCGGTTATCGCAAGTCGGATCTTGTACGGTTAGATATTTTATTAAATTCTGAGCCTGTTGATGCCCTGTCATCATTGATTCACCGGAGCAACTCCTATGATTTCGGAAAAAAGATCTGCGAAAAGTTACGGGAACTGATTCCGAGACAACAATTTGAAATTATTATTCAGGCTTCAATAGGAGCTAAGATCATTGCCCGAGAAACTGTTAAGGCCTTACGTAAGGACGTAACCGCAAAATGTTACGGTGGTGACATCTCGCGTAAGCGTAAACTTTTGGAGAAGCAAAAGAAAGGTAAAAAACGCATGCGCCAGGTGGGTAACGTAGAAATTCCGCAATCGGCATTTATGGCGGTACTTAAATTAGATTAAAGTAACTGGTATCAAGGATCAAGACAAATCTTGATACTTGATACTTTATACTAAATACCCAATGAAATTACTTGACGGAAAATACGTATCTGAAAAATTAAAGGTTGAAATAACTGCAGAAGCTGCGGCAGTGCTAGCAGAAACCGGACGCAAACCGCATTTAGTTGCAATTCTGGTGGGCAATGATGGCGGAAGTGAAACCTATGTAGCCAGCAAAATGAAGAATTGCGAAAAGGTTGGTTTTAAATCTTCACTGATCAGATATGATGATATGGTAACGGAACAGGAATTATTGGATAAGATCCGTGAAATCAATAAAGATGAGTTTGTTGACGGCTTAATTGTACAGCTTCCACTTCCAAAACATATCGATCCTGAGAAGGTGACCGAAACTATTGATTACCGGAAAGATGTGGATGGTTTTCATCCTATTAATCTGGGCCGGATGATCCGTAACCTCCCCTGCTTTATTCCGGCTACCCCCTATGGCATATTGCTGATGCTTGAAGAATATAAAATCCAAACTTCAGGGATGCATTGCGTTGTTGTTGGCAGGAGCAATATTGTGGGCAGTCCCATGAGCATTCTGATGGCCAGGAATACCTATCCAGGCAATTGTACGGTAACGTTAACACATAGTAAAACCCAGAATCTTCCTGACGTAGTACGGTCGGCGGATATTATAATTGCTGCTATCGGAAGAAAGAATTTCATCACTGCCGATATGGTAAAGGAAGGCGCTGTAGTGATAGATGTAGGAATTAACCGCGAAACTTCAGCTTCAACAAAATCCGGATATAAATTATATGGCGATGTTGATTTTGAAAATGTAGCTCCCAAAAGCTCATACATAACCCCTGTGCCCGGAGGTGTGGGCTTAATGACCATAGTTGGCCTTCTGAAAAACACCTTAGCGTCTGCAAGAAAAGACATCTATCCTTAATGCATATCCTGATTGCTAATAACACCCTTATTCCAGCCTTGCAATATGGTGGAACGGAACGTGTGATCTGGTGGTTGGGCAAGGAACTTGTTAAAAGAGGTCATAAAGTAACTTACCTGGTAAAAAAGGGGTCTGTTTGCGATTTTGCCGACGTACATTACTATGATTCTCAACAAAGTATAAACAGTCAAATTCCTGATGATGTTGACCTGATACACATGCACTTTGTTACCGATGAAGTATTCAGCAGACCTATGGTAACCACAGTACATGGCAATCCTGCATTTGGAACAGCACTGCCATTAAACAGTGTTTTTGTATCCCGGAACCATGCTGAGCGCTATGGTAGTCAGCATTTTGTGTACAACGGTCTGGATTTTTCTGATTATGGCGATCCGGGCCTTAATAACCCCCGGACCTATTTTCATTTTCTTGGAAAGGCGGCATGGCGTGTTAAAAACTTAAGAGGAGCCATTCAAATTGCTAAAGGCGCCCATGAAAAGTTAGTTGTTATTGGTGGCCATCGGTTGAATTTTAAAATGGGTTTCAGGTTTACACCCAATCTGGATGTCAGGTTTAAAGGCATGGTAGGCAGCGAGAGAAAAAACGAACTTTTGCGTCACTCTAAAGGATTGATATTCCCAGTGTTATGGAATGAGCCTTTTGGCCTGGCGATAATAGAAAGTATGTATTTTGGTTGCCCTGTTTTTGGAACTCCTTATGGCTCATTGCCAGAACTGGTCACTTCAGAAACGGGTTATTTATCCAATAGTAAGAAAGAATTGATCAATGCCGTTAAACATAGTTCGTTTTTACCTCAAAAATGCCATGAATATGCCATAACTAATTTCAATGCAGAAAAGATGACTCTAAACTATCTTAACTATTATGAGCTTGTATTGAATGGCAATACTCTGAATGACATACCTCCTACCCTCCAAAAAGAACAAATTGAAAAGTTCTTACCCTTCTTTTAATTTATACGTGAATATCGCCGGGGAATACCGCGAAGGGAGTAATTAACACATAAATAACAAGGCAATCCATGATCTTGAGGATGGATTCATGCAGCATTGGACAGTCAGTGCAAATGTATCATAACAGAAGATAAAGAAGATTTTTACTTTTCAGATATTGAAGTTCTGAACAGTTCAGAATTCTACAGAAAATACATCTTTAAAGCTTGAATCACATCATATACAGCCGGGGAACTACAAGATCTCCCTTTTCATCGTTCCATATCATCGATGTGATAAGCCACTGGTCTTCTGTAAAAATATACTGAATATAATTCACTCCGCGTTTCCATTTCTGCCTTACAGACCGCACATTACTATATTCATAAACGCTAATACGCTGGGCAATCTTTCCAAATATCTCGGTAACATCACCTATCTCCTGCTGCGAATGAAAATTTACATTCCCGGATTCAATCTGCTGCATCATAGCCTGCGAAAAGCTTTGAGCCGTAAAATCGATCGGCTGATCAAAGTTGCTGTTGATCAGCTTTCCCGCACCGAAAAACAAATTCTGCAATTCATCAAAGTTAGGGTAGCGTTCCTGATCAAAACTTATGCATTGATAAAACTTCTCGGTTAAATGATCAATTTGTTGCGTGTTTATAAGCGCAATATTCTCTTCAGTAGTTTCCATCTTTCTTTTAAACCTATATAAATTCCATCTTCACGAACTTCCAACGGGTAAGTTTTAAGATAATCGCCCTGTCCTTCGGCCCCGTCGCCAGTTTTCAGATCATATTGATAACGATGAAAAGAGCAAATCAGTTTTCCATTTTTGCACCAACCTGAAGAAAGATCGGCACCGGCATGAGGGCATCGCGGTTGCGTAGCATAAAAACGTCCGTTATCTTTTATAATGCAGAATTTCCTGCCTTCTGCTTTTATAATTCTTATAAAATCCTCACCCTCAATTTCATGGTTTGACAATATCATTACCCACTTCATGTGCTTACTGGCTTGTACAATCGTATATTTGCAGCCTAATTTACACAATGTCACACCAAGTACCCGAAGACGGAACACTTTTGCCCCTGATGGAGGAGTTTTACACCATTCAGGGTGAAGGTTATAATACAGGAAAAGCTGCTTATTTTATCAGACTTGGCGGATGCGATGTGGGCTGCCACTGGTGTGATGTAAAAGAAAGCTGGGATGCAGACCTGCACCCGCTAACAAAAACAGATCTTATCGTTGAAAATGCTTCACAAAATCCAGGTAAGGCAGTAGTTGTGACCGGCGGAGAGCCATTAATATATAACCTCGATTACCTAACAACGGCTCTTAGGGAAAGAGGGATCAAAACATTCATCGAAACTTCTGGCGCATACCCGATGTCTGGCGTTTGGGATTGGATATGTTTATCTCCAAAAAAATTTAAAGCTCCACTGGTACAGATCTCACAGTTAGCACATGAATTAAAAGTCATTGTTTTTAATAAAAGTGATTTTTTATGGGCTGAGGAACATGCAAACGCAGTATCTCCCACATGTAAGCTTTACCTTCAGCCAGAGTGGTCGCAGTCACCAAAGGTTACTCCCCTTATTATTGAGTATGTAAAAGAAAATCCCAGGTGGGAAATTTCGTTGCAAACACATAAATATCTCAATATTCCGTAACATCGTAAGGCTTTATTTCGTTGTATGCATTGTATGAAGAAATTATTCCTGCTTATTCTTTTGTGCTATGTAAATATCAGCCTTGCACAAGATACCGGTTCTAAAAATAAAGCTGCACAAAAAGCGTATATCGAAGCTGGAAGGCATATTGCATACAAGTCATATGACAAGGCTATTGAGTTACTAAAACAAGCTGTATCGGCAGATAAAAGTTTTATCGCGGCATATCAGCAGCTGGGCGATATATACCGACGAACTAAAAATTACCAGGAATCAAAACAATACTATCAAAAAGTACTTAGCCTCAACCCTGAGTTTCACTCATTAACTTATTTCGGATTAGCTGAAAGTGAATTAAATACAGGCGACTATGAAAATGCGCTGAAACATTTAAAAAAATATTCTTCATACCCCAGTTTAACTGAAGCGAATAAAAAGCTTGCAGCCAAATTTATTGCCGATGCAGAATTCAGCATGGCCGCAATAAAAAATCCGGTAGTTTTTAAACCGGTAAACCTTGGTGAATCAATTAATTCCCGTGCTATGGAATATTTGCCTGCTATTACTGCCGACGAAGAGATTCTAATTTATACGCGGATGGCAAATAAGAATGAAGACTTTTTTAAAAGTAAAAAAACTACAGACACCTGGAATAAATCTGAGTTTCTAAGTCCTGTTATAAATACCAGCGATAATGAAGGCGCACAATGCATTTCTCCGGATGGCATGTACCTTTTTTTTACGGGCTGTAACAGGCCTGAAGGCATGGGAAGCTGTGATATTTATATTTCACGCCGTGAAGGCAAAGAATGGAGCAAGCCTTTTAACATTGGAGCGCCCGTAAATACCCCGGGATGGGAATCACAACCGTCACTCAGCGCCGATGGCAGAACCTTGTACTTTGTAAGTACGAGGGCCGGAGGGATAGGTGGCTACGATATCTGGAAATCGGAGTTAAAGGAAGGCGGCGAGTGGAGTGCCCCGGTTAACTTAGGGGCCACAATAAATACCATTTATGATGAACAATCCCCATTTATTCATCCTGATGATCAAACATTATATTTTTCATCCACCGGCTGGCCGGGATTAGGGAATAAAGACATTTTCATGAGCCGCAAGAATACGGATAATGGGAACTGGCAAACACCTTTAAATCTGGGATATCCAATTAACACTTCTGGTGAAGAAAGCAGCTTAACAATAAGCAGTAATGGCCGTACAGCGTTCTTTGCATCCGATCAGAAAGGCGGTTTTGGAGGGATGGATATTTATTCATTTGAGTTGCCTGAGAAATTACGCCCAAATATGGTGACTTATGTTAAGGGGCAGGTATTTGACAAAGAAAGCAAAGAACCATTGGATGGCGCCATACAGATTATTAATGTAAAAACCGGAAAGACTGTATATGATGATGTAGCAGACTTTGAGAGCGGTGAATTTTTAGCTACTATGGTGATAGGAAATACCTTTGCGCTGAATGTTTCTAAAGAAGGGTATTTATTCTATTCTGAAAATTTCTCTTTAAAAGATCAAAAAAGCAATGCACCATTTCTCATAAAAGTACCGTTACAAAAAATTACTGTTGGCGGTATGGTTACCCTTAAAAATATTTTCTTTGATACCAATAAATTCGATCTTTTACCTGAATCTAAAGCAGAACTACAGCAATTAATATCCTTCCTTCAGAAAAACCCCAAAGTAGGTATTGAGATAGCAGGACATACAGATAATGTGGGTGAAGATCAGCTGAATATGACCTTATCTGAAAACAGGGCTAAAAGCGTCTATACCTATCTGATCTCAAATAAGATAAACCCTTCCCGGTTGACTTATAAAGGCTATGGAAAGAGCCGTGCAGTGGCAGATAATAACACAGAAGAAGGACGTCAGCGTAATAGAAGAACAGAGTTTATTATCACCAGGAATTAAATGGATTCATGTCCACGAATTAATTCTACGATAATTCAGGTGTTGCAGGGAGATTATACAATTGCTTCCCTGATCCGGATAAGTTTTACTAATAAATCCTCCAGCAAATCAAGCTTAAGCATATTGGCGCCATCTGATTTGGCAGTAGAAGGTTCCGGATGGGTTTCAATAAATAACCCATCTGCACCTACAGCAATAGCTGCTTTGGCGATAGTTTCAATCAAGGCCGGCTTTCCACCTGTTACACCACTGGTTTGATTAGGTTGCTGCAGTGAATGTGTACAGTCCATTACAACTGGAACCCCGAAGCTTTTCATTTCAGGGATACCACGAAAATCAACGATCAGATCCTGATAACCAAACGTATTTCCCCGATCAGTAAGGATAACATTGCTGTTTCCGGAATCAACTACCTTATCTACAGCAAATTTCATAGATCCGGCAGACAGAAACTGACCCTTTTTAATATTAATGACCTTACCTGTTTTTGCAGCGGCAACAAGCAGGTCGGTTTGACGGCACAGGAATGCAGGGATCTGCAATACATCTACGTATTCGGCAGCCATAGCAGCCTCATGGCTTTCATGAATATCTGTAACCGTAGGGACGCCAAATTCTTTACCGACTTTTTGAAGGATCCGCAAAGCCTTCTCATCACCAATACCGGTAAAGGAATCAGCCTTAGAGCGGTTAGCTTTTCGGTATGAGCCCTTAAACACATAAGGGATCTGTAATTTATCCGTTAATGAAACAATACGTTCTGCAATCCGCATTGCAATATCTTCACCCTCAATAGCGCAGGGCCCGGCCATCAAAAAGAAATTATTTGTTCCGGAATGTTTGATTTTAGGAATATTTAAATCCACTCTAGTTGCCTAATTCTGATAAAAACTTAATACGCATTAGCTGGATTTCTTCGCGGGTATAATCCTCATCCCCAAGTTCTTTTAAAGCATCTTCTATTGAATCTACTTCAGCGCTTCTGAAATAATCGAATACTTCATCCTGACGGTCTTCATCAATTACCTCATCAACATAATAGCCCAAATTAAGCTTTGTTCCTGAACTCACGATCGATTCAACCTCACGAAGTATTTCTTCATACGACAGTCCTTTTGAAGAAGCAATATCTTCCAATGCAATTTTTCTGTCAATGTTCTGTATGATTGAAACCTTAATAGCTGATTTATTTGCAGCGCTTTTGATCACCATATCCACCGGACGGTCAATATCATTCTCTTCAACATGCTTTTTTATTACTTCAACAAAAGGCGCTCCGAATTTCATTGCCTTACCTGCACCTACTCCATGTATCTGTTTCAGTTCATCCAGTGTAATCGGGTAATGTGTACACATCTCCTCAAGCGAAGGATCCTGAAAAACAACAAACGGTGGAAGACTTTTTTGCTTGGCAATTTTTTTACGGAGATCCTTCAGAACCTGCAATAAATGAGTATCCAGCACTGCAGTACCCTGCTGAGAAGCTGAATCTTCAGAATCATCATCTGTTGATTCCATCGGATTGTTGAGGATAAACTTAAGAGCATGAGGATTTTCAATAAAGTTCCTTCCTGATTTTGTCAGCATCAGTATTCCATACTTGTCAATATCCTTTTGAAGATAATTGTCAAGCACTGCCTGACGGAACAGCGATTTCCAGTAAATTTCACCAACCTCCTTGCCGGTGCCAAATAATGGGAGCTTATGATGTTGATATGATGTGATCTGTGCATTTTCCACACCCATCATAATATTTATAATATGCTGATCATCAAACTTTTCGTCTAACTCCTCTATAAGTTTCAGTATATTAAGCAAAGGTTCTTCAGCATCAAAGTAGGTCTTTGAATTCCGGCAATTATCACACATATTATTACAGCCGGTCTCATTGAAGTTTTCACCAAAATAATGCAATATCTGTTTACGCCGGCATACCGAAGATTCTGCATAATCAATAACTTCTTTTAGTATTTGAGTTCCAATTTCGCGTTCAGAAACCGGTTTATCCTTCATGAACTTAGTGAGCTTCTCGATATCCTTTTCGGAATAGAACGCCACACATACACCTTCACCGCCATCACGTCCTGAACGGCCTGTTTCCTGATAATATCCTTCCATGCTTTTAGGAATATCATGGTGGATAACATAACGTACATCAGGTTTGTCAATTCCCATTCCAAAAGCAATAGTGGCAACAATAACATCCACATCCTCCATCAGGAATTTATCCTGGGTTTCTGCCCGTGTTTTCGGATCGAGTCCGGCATGATAAGGCAGAGCTTTAACTCCGTTTAATGACAAAGCTTCCGCAACTTCCTCCACCTTTTTACGGCTCAGGCAATACACAATACCGGATTTACCGGTATTCATTTTTATATAACGAATTATTTCTTTCAGGACATTGCGCTTTGCACGCACATCATAAAATAAATTGGGTCTATTAAACGATGATTTGAATAATGTAGCATTATTCATCTGCAGGTTTTTTTGAATATCCTGCTGCACTTTGGGCGTGGCTGTAGCGGTAAGGGCTATGATTGGGATATTATCACCCAGGTTATTAATTACCTGCCGGATTTTACGGTATTCCGGGCGAAAATCATGCCCCCACTCAGAAATACAATGCGCCTCATCAACTGCTACAAAAGAGACGGTTATTAATCTTAAAAAATCGATATTATCTGCTTTTGCAAGCGATTCGGGAGCTACATATAGTAACTTTGTATCTCCTGACAATACATCCTGCTTTACCCGGGCAATGTCGGTTTTTGTAAGGGAGGAATTCAAGAAATGCGCAATACTATCAGTTCCACCAAATGCTCTCAACTGATCAACCTGATTTTTCATTAACGCGATCAGCGGAGAAATAACAATAGCAGTTCCTTCACTCATCAATGCCGGTAGCTGATAACAAATTGACTTACCACCTCCGGTTGGCATGATAACGAATGTATCCTTCCGTTGTAATATATTGTTAATGATGGCTTCCTGATCCCCTTTAAAGTTGTCAAACCCAAAGAAATTTTGCAGATTATCAAATAGTGACTTTTTTACTTCCATTGTTCTTCCCGAAATAATTTCGAAAGCGTAATAATAAACTTCAAAATAACATATTTTTGCGATAGAATCGAATAGAATATAAAAAATATTACCATTTGAAGACGAATACTGAAATCCGTGAAACCGCAATTAAAATACTTCATTTAGAAGCAGAGGCTATTATTGGCCTTTCAGCTCGTATAAACGAAGACTTTGCTCAAATAGTACAAATAATACTTGCTTTAAAAGGTCGTGTAATTATTACAGGTATTGGCAAAAGCGCAATTATTGCACAAAAAATTGTTGCTACTTTAAATTCAACGGGCACTCCGGCAATTTTCATGCATGCAGCAGACGCAATTCACGGTGATCTGGGGATGATTCAGAATGATGATCTGGTCATATGCATTTCTAAAAGTGGAAATACACCTGAAATTAAACTTCTTATCCCCTTATTAAAAAAAGCCGGCAATACTCTAATTGGAATGGTCGGGGATACCTCTTCGTTCCTCGCCCGCCAGGCTGATCTGGTACTTGATACCACTGTTGAGAAAGAGGCTTGTCCGCATAACCTTGCCCCTACCACCAGTACAACCGCCCAATTAGCATTAGGCGATGCCCTTGCAGTATGCTTATTGGAAAGTCGTGAGTTTACAAGTAAAGATTTTGCAAAATATCATCCGGGTGGCTCATTGGGGAAACGCCTGTATCTTACCGTTGACGACCTGGCTGTTCATAATGAAAAACCAAGGGTTGCCCCTTCAACATCTGTAAGACAGGTGCTGATTGAAATAACAAAAAACCGGCTTGGCGCAGTTGCTGTAATCGATAATGAAAAAATCGCAGGTATTATTACTGACGGCGATATTCGGCGAATGGTGGAAAATAACACTTCTATTGACGATGTTACGGCAGCTGATATCATGTGCCGATTTCCAAAGACCATAAATAAAGAAGAACTTGCGGTACAAGCCCTGGAAATCATGCGAAGCAATAATATCACGCAAATATTAGTTACCTCGGACGATAAATATGATGGCATAGTTCACCTTCATGATTTATTACGTGAGGGAATAATTTAATTATAATTAACAGTTAAGTAAACTTCGATAGTCATTTTGCGTTATCGACATATCTTTATATAAAATATATCATAATGAATAACAATTATGCTCTTATTATGGCCGGAGGCATTGGAAGCCGGTTCTGGCCAAAAAGTCGCACAGCATATCCGAAACAATTTATAGACATCCTGGGAACAGGAAAAACCCTAATTCAGAACACATATGACAGGTTTCTAAAAATCGTTCCCAAAGAAAATATCTTTATTGTAACTAATGACATTTACCGGGATCTGGTAAAGAGCCAATTGCCTGACATTAGTGATAACCAGATTCTTTGTGAACCTATTTTACGAAACACAGCCCCGTGCATTGCTTACGGCTGCAATAAGATCGCTGCTATTAACCCTGACGCCTGTGTTGTGGTAGCTCCCTCAGATCATCTCATATTAGATTCTGATGCCTTTGTTACATCGATAAATAAATCTCTGGATGTAGCTTCAAAACATGAATGCCTGATAACTTTGGGGATTAAACCCTCAAGACCTGATACCGGTTACGGATATATCCAATTCAACTCACAAACTCTTGAAAATGATTTTCACAAAGTAAAAACCTTTACAGAAAAGCCTAACCTGGAGCTTGCAACCACATTTGTTCAAAGTGGTGAATTCTTATGGAACGCCGGTATATTTGTATGGTCTGTAAAAAATATCCTGAAGGCATTTGAAACGTATCTGCCCGAAATGAGCGATATTTTTAAAGAAGGTGCGAATGCTTATAATACTCCCGGAGAAAACACATTCATCCAAAATGCATATTATCAATGTACCAATATCTCCATTGATTATGGAATTATGGAAAAAGCAGATAATGTGTATGTGATCCCTTCTGACTTTGGATGGTCTGATCTGGGAACGTGGGCATCCGTTTACGGATTGGCAGAAAAAGATTATGTAGGCAATGCTGTTATACCATCTGATAAGGTGATCATGTATGATTCATCAAACTGCATGGTTAATGTACCTAAAAATAAGGTGGTTATTCTGCAGGGATTACATGATTTTATAGTGGTTGATGATAATAATGCGCTGCTTATTTGTCCGCGCGACCAGGAACAAAGCGTAAAGCAAATTGTAGCCGATGTTAAACTAAGGTTTGGTTCTGAGTATATCTGATTATTTTTTACGCTGGCGTACTGCTTCGTAAAGTATAACCCCTGCTGATACAGAAACATTTAAGGATTCAATTTCACCAAACATTGGGATTTTTGCCAGACGATCCGCTATCCGTAATAATTCATTCGAGATACCGTCCTCTTCTGAACCCATAATTATTGCAGTTGGAACCGTATAATCAGGAGCGAACACGTCATCATTTGTTTTCTCTGTACATGCTACCAACTGCAATCCTGATTCCTGGAGAAAACGGGCTGTTTTTATAAGACTCTCATGCCTGCAAACAGGTATTTTGTAAAGCGCTCCGGCAGAAGTTTTAATTGCATCAGGATTTATTTGTGCAGAACCTTTTGAAGGAACCACAATAGCATGAACACCGGCACATTCAGCGGTACGTGCAATGGCGCCCAGGTTTCGAACGTCTGTAATGCTATCCAGAACCAATATTAACGGAGTTTCTCCGTTTTCGTAAATCGCAGGGATTATATTTTCGATTCGCTCATAAGTAATTGGCGAAATAAACGCTATAACCCCCTGATGATTTTTTGTAGTTACCCTGTTTAGCTTTTCTACAGGTACCTGCTGATATACCAATCCTCTTTCGGCTACCAGACTTCTTAACTCCTGAAAAATTCCGCCACCTAATCCTCTTTGTACCAGTAAGCTTTCAATTTCTTTATCACTTTTTATCGCTTCAATAACAGCACGTATTCCAAATACCATTTGGTTATGCTCCCGCTTTGGCTTTAAAGAGTTAGTGTTCATAGGGAATAAAATTTCTTGTCGAAGGTAGCCAAAATTCTATTTCAAGCAGTGAAAAAATTAACAGGTTACTACTATATCTCAAACATTATTAACATCAGCATATTTTATTAACAATATGTTATCATGGTGATAATCATATTTATTTTTCTATAACCAACAAGTTCTTAACAATGTATGTGAATAATAAAGTAACTTGTATGCTGCAAATCAAATAGTGTATTTTGCTAAAAATATTCGTTGTGAAAAACTTATAAAACGGCTGGTCTTTTTTTGTATATTTTTGTGTAGTTATGAGTTTAGACAACGAACAAGATTTCAGCCGATCCAACAAAAGCGCACCATTTTCTGAGAAGCGCACCCGATTAAATAACCTGGTAAGCGGTTTGGGGAAACTCCCTCCACAAGCCGTTGATCTGGAGGAAGCTGTTCTGGGTGCATTAATGCTAGAGAAAGACGCGCTTTCTGCTGTGATTGACATTTTAAAGCCTGAGGTTTTTTACAAAGAAACTCATCAAAAGATCTTTGAAAGCATTCATAACCTGTTTCAAAAGTCATCACCTGTTGATATTCTTACAGTTACCGCTCAATTACGTCAACAAGGCGACCTAGAAATGGTTGGAGGCGCATATTATATTACGGAGCTTACCAACCGTGTTGTATCGGCTGCTAATATTGAGTTTCATGCCCGTATAATTTCACAAAAATTTATCCAGCGGGAGCTAATCCGGATCTCTACAGAAATTATTAATAATGCCTATGAAGATACCACAGATATTTTTGACTTGCTGGATCACGCAGAAAAAAACCTCTTTGATATAGCGCAAAATAATCTGAGGCGTGATTCGCGCAAGATGGACGATATTATCCGGGAATCACTGGATACACTTGAAAAAATGAAGGACCGGGTTGATGGCCTTACCGGTGTTCCATCGGGTTTTACAGGTCTGGATAGAATGACATCCGGATGGCAGCCTTCAGACCTTGTAATTATTGCTGCGCGACCTGCGATGGGTAAAACAGCGTTTGTACTAAGCTGCGCACGGAATGCAGCGGTTCAGTTCAACAAGCCGGTGGTTGTATTTTCACTGGAAATGTCATCCGTTCAATTAGTAAACCGTTTAATATCCGGCGAAACAGAAATTGAACAGGAAAAGATCCGGAAAGGGAACCTGGCTGAATGGGAATGGCAGCAATTGCACTCCAAAATTGGTAAATTAACCGAGGCTCCATTATTTATTGATGATACCCCTGCCTTAAACATATTTGAATTCAGGGCAAAATGCCGCCGACTGAAAGCGCAGTATGATATCCAAATGATCATTATCGATTATTTACAGTTAATGCATGGTAAAGGTGAAGGAAAAGGCGGGAACAGAGAGCAGGAAATTGGTAGTATATCGCGTGCTCTAAAGTCGGTTGCTAAAGAATTGAATGTACCTGTAATTGCGCTTTCACAGTTAAGCCGGGCTGTAGAAAACCGTCCGGGTGGTTCAAAAAAGCCAATGCTGTCCGACTTAAGGGAATCCGGATCTATTGAGCAGGATGCTGATATGGTACTCTTCCTTTACAGGCCTGAGTATTACGGACTTACAGAGGATGAAGAAGGCAGATCTACGATCGGTATCGGTGAAGTAATCATCGCTAAACATAGAAATGGTGAAACGGGCACAGTGCCATTACGTTTTGTTGGCAAGTATGTGAAATTTGCAGACCTGGAAGATGATTTCAGCTCTCCTGCATCATTTGGCTCCGGAAATTTAAGTCCGCTGGCCGGTATAGCTCCATCACAAAATTTTGAACGTCCTGGCGGAGGAGAATACATTATCAGACCATCCAGAATGGATGATATTGATGAAGAGCCGCCGTTTTAAATTATAGAAACAATCCTAAAAGAACTCCGGCAATAATTAGTAAGGGGGTTCTTATTTTTGTGAACGTAAGCAGAATAAACGTAATAAAAATTATACTTACCGACATCAAGTTGAAACTTACCTGGTGTGCAAGCAAAATAAAGGTGGCACCCAAAAAACCTACAGATACGGCATTTATACCTGAAAGTGAGTTCTTAATTCTCGCGATTTTTTTCAGATCGTTCCAAAACGGAACAATAAACAAAACCAAAATTACACCGGGAAGATTTATACCTAAAACTGCAACAAAACTCCCTAATAATTGC
>DASWTL010000348.1:0-5355 GCA_036402155.1 Sphingobacteriaceae bacterium
ACTGGTTATCCGTTCCAGTATGCGCCATGCTGATCATACCCTGATTATCAGGAAGTGAGTTACTACCCAAACGTTGTTTGTTTACGGTATAGAAATATCCGCCCTGATAACTCAGGTAATTGACTCCGGCGCCAGATGAAAATGCCAGGTGAATGAGATTGATCCTATTGCTTTTTACATTAATAGAAGCATTTGATGATATATCAGAAGCTACCGGGATCTTCCTTTCGGCAGTCCAATTCCTGCCATCACTGTCTGAGGATGAATAAGTTGGAATACCACCCTCATCCAGCCAAAACAGGTATAATTTATTTTCCTCCGACAAATAAACCGGATGCAGATCAGGATGATCTTGCCAGGTTTTTCCGGCTGCAATAGTTACAGGCGCTTCCCAGGATGTAATATCCTCAGCTAGTTTTGCAGAATAAAGCTGGATGTCTCCTGATTGAGTTGAAATAAACACACGTAATTTTCCACTCTGATCCATGACCATAGCCGGGTTAAACCGATCATCCTTTTGCAACCTGTCAATTAACAGGTGTGTTTGCGTTTTAACGTTATCATGATCATAATATCCTATTAAAATATCGCCATGATTATCTACCCATCCAGCATATGTTCTTTTAAACTTTCCATCATAATAAATTGCTTTGGGCGAGGAAAAACGATTCCAGCTGCCATCAAAAGCTAAAGACTGAAAAGCTTCACCTCCTGGTATTTTATTATTAGCTTTTCCGGGAGACTGGGCCTGAACGTTAAATAGGATACAGAACAGAAGAATTATTGCTAGTATTTGTCGCATGCTTTTATATTACCTGATTGAGTGTTTTTCTTTTATAAATTATATCTCCGGCCATGACTTGATCAGACCGGAGATATTGTTTTTATTATTCCAATTAGTGAATTATTACCAGTTCAGGTTTATTAACCCCTTCTTTGCTATCCCATGTAGTAGTTAGATTCCCCCCTGCTGTCTGGTGCAGAACTAATGAAACGATATTGTCTCCGGCAACCTCACTTTGAACGCGACTGGTCACGTTCCATTCATAATATTTAAGCGTGTTGTTAACGGGGGTTGCTCCTATAGAATATGCTATTGGGCAATTATCCCAGGTGATAAAGTCTTCTGTCCAGTTATCAGTATCAGCATAATAAGATTTGATATCCACATTAGCAGTGCTTTCGATATTTCTTCCATACACCCGCAATTTAGCGCTGGTTACCGTATTTGGAATGGAGGACAGATCAAATTTGAAAAACGCTTTTCTACTAAAGTCTACTGCGCCGGACTTAATAGTCAGAACGGGTTCACTTCCGTAATTATCCTCATAGTAGTCGCCATCTCTCACGTGCGCGTCGTCGGTTGGGGTTAGTACAGTTGTTACAGGATCCGGCATTTTCACATCTGCAATAACAGGGAAATGATCAGATGGAAGTACATCATTATAACCATTTATATTATCGTAATTATCCCAAAGAACCGCTCGCTTCGCTACACTCCAGGTACTGGTTACGAAAATATGATCAATCTGCTGATCTCCTGAAGGCGTAGGATCCCACCCATTATAAGTAACACGTAAAGCTGGTGTTTTAATTGGTGCCAGATCCCATGTTTCCTGTAATAATGCTGAGTTGTTTAAAGTGACAAATGGGCCAGAAGTTTGGTTACAATTTAAATCGCCCATAAAAATTACCGGCCATGATCCGGCTTTGGCTGCTATCTGATTTAGTATAAGGTTAGCGCTTTCCTGTCTTGCTGTTGCGCCCTGGTGATCAAAATGGGAATTAAAGACCCAGAAAATCTGTGTGGTAGCCTTATCCTGGAATTTACCCCAGGTACAAATACGTTTATAATCCGCATCCCATGACGGCCCTGTTGGTGTGGTTGGCGCGCCTGGAGAAAGCCAGAAGGTACCACTGCTCAGTACAGTAAATTTTGCTGTTTTATAAAAGATTGCAGAATGTTCGGATGTGCTGTTCCCATCACGTCCAGTACCTATCTTTGCAAAACCTGAAAGATCTGATAACAAATTTGTTATTTGATTCCCTTTTGCTTCTTGTACGCCAAACAGGTCAAAGCTATATTTTATGATCATATCCTTTACCAGCGGCCTTCGGACTGTCCAGGCACGGGTCCCCGGATCGGGCACATCCTGACGGATATTGAATGTTGCGAAAGTATAATGCCCGGGAGTAACCGAAACACTTGATTTACCTGTCTTTAAATCCGTGTTACTAATCCCGTTTTCTTCTCCCGCATTCTTTTTACAGTTAGTAAATAAAATCGCTGCAAAAACAAGTAACAAGGTCTTTTTCATTAAGGCACTGGCATACATTCTGATGCCGGTTGTGTACAGCATTTTTTTAATGCTGAAATGGTTTAACTTTTTCATTGTATTTGGTTTTAATTTGGTATATAATTCATTATTGGGTCGTCCTTGCACCCCCTTGTTTCAGTAATCAGTGATGCCACGGTATTTGTAGATTTGCTGATTCTTACCTTTTGCGTTTAATATCAACAATCTCCATTTCACAAATAACCGGAGTCCAAGGCTTAACCCCTCGCCCGCCTTCCTCTCCATAAGCCAGCCTTGAAGGAATTATTAATGTAGCATGGGTTCCTTTGGGGAATAAAAGAAGTCCCTGGTCAAAACCGGATTCAGCTTTTCCTTCTACAGTTAATAGAAGCGGGGTATACTGCTTTGATGGTTTATAAACACCTGCCTTTTTAGCTACTTCGGGATAGTTAGTGTCAAATATTTTTCCGCTTAAGTATTTAGCAGTATAATTAATGATGATGGTATCGCCTTGAACAGCTGGCTCACCCTCGCCCTGTTTATGTATAATATAATTTAATCCGGATTCAGTTACCTTGGGCGTAGATCTCAGTGAGGATAAATACCTCTTCAGTTTTTCAGGCTCAGCAAGCTTAGCTTTATCTCTTTCTGCCTTTCTGAAATTCTCAATCTGAATATTGTATAAACTGTCTGACAATAAGCCCCTGTGAATTACCTTATCTATTTTTATAGTAAAGACCACGTATTTTCCGCTGATATTTTTCAGGTCTTCTCTGCCTGTTTCTACCAATGAATCACGATTGATTTTAAAGGTGGCACTGTCCCCTTCACTAAGCATCCCTAAAGCTGTGTTGAAATCACCTTTAAAATATGCGACGTCCCTGGAAAGCAACGCTGGCCGATTATCCATCTCATAGGAGCTATAGATAACTGAATCATTCTCCGTTTTTTCAATGGCAAAGATGGAAGCAAAATCACCCTCTTTAATAATATCTCCTTCATGGTCTTCATGTATGATATATTGCATGTCTCCAACTCCACCTTTAAACTTAGTATTACCCGTATTTACCTGGTTGCAGGCAAATAATACCAGCACAATACTTAAAGGAAGGCCTATATGAGGAATTTTTGAAATCATTATTAATCTTAAATAGTAGTTGTACTTAAAATAGCCATCCGGACTTTCATACGGATGGCTACTTAAATTATGGTATCACGGCATAATAATCAGTTCCGGTTTATTTACACCTTCCCTGCTCTTAAACGTTGTAGTTAAGTTGACACTACCTGTTTGTTCCAGGCAGAAAGAACTCAGGTTATCCCCTGCCATTTGCGCCTGCACAAAAGCCGTTACATCAAATTCCCAATATTGCAATGTATTGTTGATTCCTACCCAGCCCATATAAGACCAGGCTGGGGCATTTGACCAGTTAATTCCAGTTTCTGTCCAGCTATCATCATTCACAGAACAGAACTTCGTACTTGCTGATGCGGTACTTTCTATATTACTTCCGTAGATACGCAGTTTTGCACTGGAACAACTAGTAATAGAGGAAACATCGAATTTAAAGTAACTACGACGGTTGTAGCCACCAGATCCTGTTTTCACTACCAGGGTCGAATCTGTTCCCCAATTAGAATTAACATAATTAGCACCGTCTCTTACAAATGAATCTGCAACCGGATTCAGTATCGCAGGTGGCACATACGGATTAGTAAACATTTGTAGAGTAAATTGATTGTCGTTATTCGTTGACCATTGATTTACAACTGGTGAGTACGTTCTTACTTCGATCTCATTAGTAGCTACTTTGAACTTCATTAACCTCATCCACCCGTTGCCACCTTTACTGTCGGGGTTGCCACTACCTGTTGGATTATTAACCTGATAATCAGCCATAACAGTATTTATAGTATTACCATTATAAGTATCCGCACGGCGGCCCTGCGGGCCAGTATGACCTGCAAGCATCAGGAAACAATTCTTACGATATTTCACTTTATTGTGAAGTGAGGCCCCCTGAGGATTGAAGGCCGTGCCAATACCTGCATTTATGAGGTTGTGAGTAACGATGATCCCTTTGCGATGCGAGTATGTTGTTAAAAGATCCTGGGCCCATTGATGCATACCGTTCCAGTCATCTCCGGCACTATCATACTCAATGTATATAATGATCAGATCTAACCTGTTGGGGTAAGTACCTACAGTAATCAGGTCATAATGACTATCATTATTATTACTTGCAGCTCCATAATAACTCTCTCCGTAATAAGCACGCGAGCGAAATCTATTGGCTCCAAATTTGCTATTGTATGCAGTGGTCGAGCAGGTAAGTGGATGTCCGGTATTGGGGGTTTGATCATGATTACCAACGCAAGTGCCGTAAGGAATGCCGTTGGTGAAACCCGGTTGTGACTCCAGCAGATAATACCCGTTGTTGGCTACATTCGTCCATTCAGATGCGTAAGTGTCTCCGTGGTCGGTCATATCTCCTAAACTCGCCACATAAACAATATTTTCAGCAACCTGATTAGCTTTGATCCAGTTAATTTGGGCAGTCATCATGGATGGTGTACCGCCGTACTGGCTGGATACCATATTCTGTGTATCGGGTAAAACTGCAATTGTAAAATCAGGTACCGCAGATGTAGAAGCTCTGCCGGATTTACCGGAGGGCCCTCCTTCTTGTACTGTAAGCTCTTTCTTACATCCTGAGAAACAGATGCTAATTGCTAGAAGCGATACCAGCCCTATTCTTTCCATAGCGCTACTACTAAACCTCAAATCAGGGTTGTTTAATTTGATCTTTTTCATTGAATTTGGTTTTAATTGGTTCCTCTCTTTATCGGGTTTGGTTTTCCCTATCCTGTTTTTATCAAGGCAGGCAACTCTTAGATCAATAGGTGTGTCTATTTATGTTTGTTGTATGGTAGCTTTTATAAACTGAGAATATTAATGTTGTTACCTCAGGACTTTGCAGTCGCTGTACTTTCTGGTTTATTCACTCCTGTTATAGTGATTTTGAATTCATTTCATACCAGGTTTTAAACGAAGCTT
>DASWTL010000349.1:0-5316 GCA_036402155.1 Sphingobacteriaceae bacterium
GGTCAGATCTTTGTTAAATGCGTAATTGAAGTATGCATTTCCTATGAGTTCATTGATACCGGTTTTTCTGTATGTATTTTTTGCCGTGATGACAGGATTGATCCTAACAGTATTAGCGCCAACCGGGACTGCAGGGTCAAACTGTTCCTCTTCCAGGTTTACTTCATCTGCAGTTACAGGCCGATAGCCATACACATTGGCAAATACGTAATTCGAAATGCTTCCTGTACCTGTGTTAAATGATGCTGCGAGACCGTCAGAGGTCGCATTACTATAGTTGGCATTTACACCTACTTTCATCTTTTTCCCAACATTCTGCTCTAATGAAAAACGGCCCAGATACCGATTGTACCCCGAATTGATCATTAATGCCTTTTGATCATTGATCACGCCGGAGATTGAATATTTGGTTTGTTCGCTTCCTCCACGAATGGCAAGGTCATAGGTTTGCGTAGCCCCTTGACGGAATACCAAATCCTGCCAGTTTATTCCTTCTACATTTTTGTATGAATCAAGTGTTTTCCCGTTTATAAAATAAGTTTGAGCAGCCAATGTTGGATTTGCCATTTCTGTTTGAGTTTTTACAAACTCATAAGGGCTCATCATTTCCATCTGCTTACGTAATTTTTGCAGACCCAGGGAAGTATTGAATGATATAACTGGCTTGCCAGCCTTTCCCTTCTTGGTTTCAATTACAATAACCCCATTGGAACCTCTAGCTCCATAAATTGCAGTTCCTGAAGCATCTTTCAGTACGGTTATTGATTCGATATCCTGCGGATTTAATGCATCGCTCTGAAAATCCTCCATTGCAAAGCCATCAATTACATATAAAGGCGATGTACTTTGAGTTAATGACCCTGATCCACGGATCACAATATTTTGCTGGCTTCCCGGCTGGCCTTCACTTGTTGAAACCCTAACCCCTGCAACCCGTCCTGCCAGCGCTTCCGTAAAGGTAAACACCGGCGCTTTTTGCAGATCAGCCATTTGAACCTGTCCAACGGAACCGGTTAAATCCTTTTTCGTGGTTGAGCCATAGCCAATAACTATTACGGCATTCAATTTAGTTTCGTCTGATTCCTTCATCACCACATTGATAACCTCTCTGCTGTTTACCTGAACATTCTGAACCTGGAAGCCGACATAAGAGAATATCAACGTATTCATTCCTGATGACCTCAGAGAATATTTTCCATCCTTATCCGTACTGGTTCCAATTCCGGGTTTATCTTTCACTTTTACCGTTACTCCAATAAGAGGAGCACCTTTTTCATCGGTAACTGTTCCGTTAATGATACTATCCTGTAAAATCAGAGGCCACTTATCTTTGGCCTTTATAACCACCGTTTTGCCTACCAACACATAGGTTAGAGGCTGATTGGCAAAGCACAACTCAAGCGCCTTTTCTAATGGCACATTTTTTACATGAATATTTACAGGTTCAGCTGCCGAAATCAGCGAATAATCAAAAAAGAAAGCAAAATCAGTTTGCTTCTTAATAGATTTAAAAACTTTCTCAAGGGGTGCATTCCTTTCAGAAAGAGTCACATTCTGCGAATAGCTTTCAGCGCTTACGTGAAAACATATAGCAGTAAGAAGAAAAACAGACAATTTCATTGCCAACAGGAATTTATGTGAAATAGTGATGTAGTCCCTGCGCTTATATCTAGCGGGTAAATTTTTATACATTTGTAATGGTTTAAGGTTACTCCTCAGTTATATTGATCAACTCTGGATGAACAGCCAAATGTTGTCAGGTTTCGATAGCCGTCGGAACCTGATTTTTTATTTTGAACTGTTTGTTAGTAAGATTAGGGGGATCGTAAAAAATTTCTCATATAATATGGTTTATTGATTAATATTTAAGGCATTACTATAATATACTTGCCTTCTATTCTAAAATGGACTTTACTTAATTCCAGTATTTTCAATACTTCAGATGCGTTACTGCTTCTTGATATTTCCCCGCCAAAAATCCGGTCTGGTATAGTTCCCTCATACCGGATGTCAACATCATACCATCTGGATAATTGACGCATAATCTCCGGCAGGGTCGACTTATTAAAATAGAAATACCCGTTTTTCCAGGCTAAAACTTCATCAGAGTCAGCAGCGATAACCTTCAACGGCCCAGAACCGCCGGAAACAGCTTGTTGCCCCGGAGTCAAAAGTTTCTGAACGTCGCCTCTTTTAACTTTTACGGCGCCTTCCAGTAATGTAGTCTTTGCATAACTTTCATCATGATATGCGTTGATATTAAAATGGGTGCCTAATACTTCTACATCTAACCCTCTTACTTCCACGTGAAAAGGTTTTGCTGCATTTTTAGCAACCTCAAAATAAGCTTCCCCATCAAGATATACTATCCTTTTCTTTCCCGTGAATGAGGCAGGATACCGTAAAGAACTGGCTGCATTTAACCAAACCCGGGTTCCATCAGGTAATACTACCTGGTATTGACCTCCCCTGGGAGTAGAAAGCGTATTGTATAACGGTGCAGCTTGCACACCTGCTTTATCCGAATAACTATAATCTAAGCGACCATCTTCAAATTTGAGAATTTCAGTATTGCCCTGAGTAGCAAGCTTACCGGTATTTGATTCATCGAGTACAAGCTGTGAGCCATCTGCCAGTGTTAGCAATGCTTTGTTCCCTCCAGGTAGTAAATCCTGCGATCTGCTTTTTATATTGCTGCTGAACTTCTTTTTATCCGGATGGTTTTGATAGGAGTAAAACCAAAAAGCGCCACCAGTTACTAAAATGAGTACGGCGGCAGCTGCAATCCGTGTCCAATTGTATATTAATTTCCGGGTCGGCGCAACTTCCTTTCTATCAGATCTTAATGCCTGGCTTAATATCGCTTCGCTTTTTTCCTTAGAAAAAACATTCTGTTCTGAGGAGAACGTTTCCCAGGCTTCCTGCATCAAAAGCTGAATATCCTCAGAATTTTTATCCGCATTAATCAGATCGAGAAGTTCCTGAGTTTCTTCAGGACTGGCTGTGTTGTCGAAATAACGGTGAAATAAATAAGTAATCCGTGACTCAATCATGCAAAGCTATTTACATACAAGACACCGGAATAACAGAAAAGGGTCAATGTCTTTTAAAACTTTTTTGCATTAAGATATTTATGTAGTTACAACTGCTCAGAGAGTTGTTCCAGAACATAAAAGAATAAGAGTGTTGTGGTGAATTTATGTGAATGAACATGTACATAACGCTTGATGGAACTTGATGCCAGACTTATATGGCGTTTTACCGTCTCTCTTGATAATGATAAACGCGATGCAATCTCTTCATGCTTTAAACCTTCACACCGGCTTAGAAACCACGCTTTTTGTTGCTGCGGCGGCAATTGCGATATTGCTTCATCAATCAGTACATAATATTCTTCAAGATCAGGATCATCAGTACCCGACGATTCTTGCATTTGGTAATGGGTCCACTTTTCAAGTTTGGCGGCATTTCTGGCTTGCTGCCGAAGTGCATTAAAAGCATAATTTCTTGAAACAGTAAACAGGTATGCCCTGAAATTATTTACAAAAGCAAGCTGTTCTCTTTTCTCCCAAATCTTGATAAAAACGTCCTGAACTATTTCTTCAGCAGAAATCATGGATTTAGTTAGAGCAAACATGTAATCCCCTAATTCCTGATGTGACGAATTAAATAACTGCGTAAAAGCCATCTCATCCCCTTCAGCTGCCTGAATTAACAGGCTTTTTTCATCGTATAAAGAGATGATACACATACTACAAATTGTCTCTATTAATGCTAAAAATCTAGTGTCAATATTCAAATATATAAAAATTGTGTACGCACACACAAAGCATAGCACTGATATTTAATTGAATATACACATAAATTTGAATTTACAGAGTGATATATTATCAGTAATTATAGTGATTGATTTTAAAGTAAAAATAGAAACTTCTTCATGCTGAAATAAAAAACCCTGCACATTCCGTGGTTACCGGATTATGCAGGGTTACAACACCTGTAATGGTGTATGCAATTTTTATGATAACGTCTTAATTATATCCATCATTTTGAACCAATGCACCATTTGATTTTTCTATTTCCGTTTGCGGTATCGGGAAATATTTGTGATACGGCTGCGGAGACAAATTAACTACCTGTGGCGTTTGTGTAGCATTGTTATAACCCATTTCCACCTGCTTAAGAACAGTCATAAACCGGTCGGTCCTTACCAGATCATACCAACGTTCATTCTCAAAAGCAAATTCTAACTGACGCTCAAGCAATAACTTATCCATAAATGTTTCGAGGGTTGCTATATCAGCCAAAGTGTAATTCCTGGCTGTACCTCCAAAAGCTCTCTCACGCACTTTATTTAATTCTACTAATGCCAGATCGGGTTTGTTTAACCGGTAAAGTACTTCAGCATTTAATAAAACCACATCGGCATACCGGATCACAGGCAAATCAAGTCCGGATGAATTTTGGGTATGAGCTACAGCATACTTACTGATGTACGGATACCAGATAGCAGGAGCTGCAGGTGGACCGGCAGGAGATTTCCAGTACTCTGTAATAGTGGCAGTTTTGCGGGTATCATCAGTTTGATACAGTTTATGTAAGCTCCATGATGGAAAAGCGTTTTCATTACCTGCAGGCGCTATGCCGGCAACGCCAAAGTAGGGTATGAAATCAGAAGATAGTGTATGACCATTTGTCCCCCCCGTATATTTCATGGCAAAGATCACTTCGTTATTATCTTCCTTATCTAACTTCCATAAATCCGCGAAAGCAGGTAACAACTGGTAACCATGTGCTGGCATCATGTCTAAGTATATTTTTGCATTCGCCCAATCTTTCCGATAAACATATACCTTGCTAAGCAGGGCAATTGCGGCGCCTTTACTTGCACGTCCTTTTGCGATACCGGTCTTAGTCGGCAGCTTATCAACTGCATCCTTCAGGTCTTCAATGATCAATGCATATATTTCATCTTCAGATGCTTTAGTTACTGTTTTGGCTACATCAATTGATAATAAAGAGGTTACTTTAGGAACCCCGCCGAACATACGCACCAAATCAAAATAGAAAAGCGCCCGCATGAACTTAGCCTCGCCAACAAACTGCTCCTTTTGGTTCACCTTATAATCTACCGGATTATCAATATTAGCCAATACTGAATTAGCGCGAAATATTCCATTATACGTATTTAACCAAAAAGCAGCCAGAAGCGGATTGGATTGCGAAAACGCCATGTTATTTAGCTCACTCATTCCACCAATTGCAAAGTAACCGGTTGTATGCATATTATCCGTTGGCATTTCCAGGATAGCCCAG